>CBHWDR010000396.1:0-4044 GCA_966112575.1 uncultured Chitinophagales bacterium | reverse complement strand
AAAATCCGGTGCTTGATTTTCTCCCCGACGAGCTGGATGGCCTTGCCTATTGTCCGGGAAGCATCGTATTGAAACCCTTCGCCCGGATCCGCCCCGAGGATTTCCTGAACGACCTGCAGCTGAACACCCTCGGCGCGATCCGCGTGCTCCAGGCGGCCTTGCCGAAGCTGAAGCAGGCGCCCCAGGCTTCTGTAGTGCTGTTCTCCACGGTGGCGGTGCAACTCGGCCTGCCTTTTCATACTGCCGTAGCCGTTTCAAAGGGCGCGATCGAAGGGCTGACGCGCAGCCTTGCCGCTGAGCTGGCGCCGAAAGTGCGGATCAACTGCATCGCGCCTTCCTTGACCGATACCCCCTTGGCCAGCTCCCTGCTTGGAAGTGCGGAAAAGCGCGAAGCGGGTGCACAGCGGCATCCGCTGAAATCAATCGGGCAAGCCAGTGATATTGCCAACATGGCTGCTTTCCTGCTTACCGAACAAAGCCGGTGGATCACGGGACAGGTGTTTCCGGTGGATGGCGGCATGTCGTCCATACGCAGCTAATGGTTGCCCTCAACGATATCGAGATCGACCGCGTGATCGAAATGGCCTGGGAGGACCGCACGCCTTTTGAAGCCATCGCGGCTCAATTCGGCCTTACGGAAGCAGACGTGATCTGCCTGATGCGACGGGAACTGAAGCGAAGCTCCTTCGACCGCTGGCGGAAGCGGGTGAACAGTGGTGTGAGCCAGAAGCACCGGGCCAGGCGAAACCCGGAGAGGGTTCGCTTCCGGTGCGACCGGCAGCGAACCATCAGCGGCAATAAAATTACCAAGCGATGAATTTTCCAACTTCCCTGGAAGCGATCCTGGAACGGGTCGACCGGATCGATCCGGTAGCCTATGAGCGTTCGCGCAATTACCTGGATGGCGCGGTGACCGGATTATCGCCCTACCTCTCCCGCGGCGTGCTCTCGACACGAGTGATCTTCAAGCGCCTGCTGGATAAGGGATGGCGCTGGAAGCAGATGGAAAAGCTGGTGCAGGAGCTGGCCTGGCGCGACTACTGGCAGCTAACCTGGAAAGCCCGGGGCGAAGGCATTAACCAGGACCTTCGGCAAGAGCAGCCCAATCAGAAATTCACCGGAATGCCGAAGGCGGTTGTGGATGGAACCACGGGCATCCGTGCGATCGATGCGGGGATCGAAGGCTTATATGCCACAGGCTACCTGCACAACCACCTGCGCATGTACACCGCGGCACTCTGTACATCGATCGGGCGGTACCATTGGCATACACCTGCACAGTGGATGTATTATCACCTGCTGGATGCCGATTGGGCATCCAATGCGCTTAGCTGGCAATGGGTCTGCGGTGCGAACAGCAAAAAGATCTATGTAGCCAACCAGGAAAACATCAACCGCTATAGCCGCAGCGAACAGCGAGGCAGCTTCCTCGACAAAACCTATGAAGCGCTGCTGTGCATGGACGTACCGGAAGTGTTACTCGAAAGCAGTGCGCTTCCATTGACTACCACTTTGCCCAGGCAGGAGCCGATCAATATTGATCCGGATAAGCCGACCCTGGTCTACAATCTGTATAACCTGGACCCGTTCTGGCGGCAGGAAGAAGATGCGAACCGGGTTCTATTATTGGAGCCGGACCACTTCCGCAATTACCCCGTGCATGAGCGTACGATCGCGTTCGCCATCGCGCTGGCGCAGAACATTCCGGGCATGCAGGTTCTCACCGGATCCTTCGCCGAAGTAGAGGCAGCCGCGCAGGGCTCCCCCATTTATTTCAAGGAACACCCGTTCAGCAGGCACTACCGCGGGGTGGAAGAGCCCCGGGAATGGCTCGCTTTTTCTTCGGGTGATCACCCCTCTTTTTTCAACTACTGGAAGAAGGCGGAGAAGCACCTTCTAAAATCAGGAATCGAATATGCTCCTTAAAAAAATTGACCTGGAGGCGCTCCCGAAAATCTATCGCCTGAACCTGGTGAATTCGATCACGGGTATCAAGCCCGCCAACCTGGTGGGCACCCGGTCGGAGAACGGAAGCTCCAACCTCGCCATCTTCTCTTCAGTGGTCCACCTGGGAAGCAACCCTGCCCTGCTCGGGTTCTTCGTACGCCCCGGCGACGAGGTGCCGCGACACAGCTTTGAGAACATTCAGGCAAGTGGCTACTATACGATCAATCAGGTGCAGGAAGACCAGGTGGCCAGGGCGCATCAGACCTCGGCAAAATATGCGCGGTCCGTGTCGGAGTTTGAAGCCTGTGGGTTTACCGAGCAGTGGCTGGATGATTTTCCGGCGCCTTTTGTAGCGGAAAGCCGTCTGAAGATCGGAATGAAGCTGCTCGAAATACTGCCCATCAAAGCCAATGGCACTACGCTGGTGATCGGAGAAGTGCAACTGCTGGAAGTGGCAGACGCCGTGGTTAGCGAAGAAGGCTATCTCGACCTGCAGGCCGTCAGGGCGGCGGGCATATCCGGACTGAACACGTATTATAAACTGGAAAAGATCGCCACCTTTCCTTATGCGCGACCCGAAGAAAAATAAGCCGGTTAAAAAAGCCAACCTGCCGGAAAAAATCTGCGCCGTGTGCCATCGTCCCTTCACCTGGCGGAAGAAATGGGAGAAGGTATGGGCCGAAGTTCGTTACTGCAGTGACCGTTGCCGCAACCAAAAAAGCGCCTGACATGCGTGCCATCAACCTCGTTTTCCCCCACCAGCTATTCGAAGCGAGTCCCCTGTTCAAAAACGGGCATGAATTCATATTGACGGAAGAATATTTATTCTTTCATCAATATTCTTGTCACAAACAAAAGCTCGCCTATCACCGGGCATCGATGAAAGCCTATGCGGCACTGTTGCAGTCCCGGGGATCGGTTGTGCGCTATGTGGATGCAGCCGAAGCCGATGCTGACGTGCGTCAGCTGCTCGGCTCACTGGCAGAAGAAGGGGTGACTGAGCTCCACTATATCGACCCTTGCGATGACTGGCTGGAGGCGCGGTTGAAACAAGCCGCATCCAACTGGCAGATCGGGATTCATCGCTATCCTTCTCCATCCTTCCTCAACACGGAGGAAGAACTTAATAGTTGGTTCCAAGGCCGGAAGCGCCTGTCGCAAACCGATTTTTACATCCACGAGCGGAAGCGACGCAATTTGCTTCTTGAAGGCAAGGGTCAGCCATTGGGCGGCAAATGGACCTACGACACCGAAAACCGCCTGCGCTACCCGAAAGGACAGCGGGCACCCTGGGTGGAGCGGCCGGAGCCGGATGCCTTCAGCCGGGAGGGCATCGACTACGTGCTGCAGAACTTCGCGCAGTACCCGGGCGAAGCCGCCGGCCCGATCCGGTATCCGCATACCCACGAAGCAGCACGCGCCTGGCTCGAAGCTTTTTTGGAAGAGCGGTTCGCCGCCTTCGGCCCTTACGAGGACGCCATTGTTGCGCGGGAGCATATTCTTCACCACAGCCTGCTCACGCCCATGCTGAATACCGGACTGCTCACGCCCAAATACGTGTTGGAACGCAGTCTCGAATTTGCGGCAGAGCGTTCGGTGCCCATCGCTTCGCTGGAGGGCTTCGTGCGCCAGCTCACCGGTTGGCGCGAATTCATGCGGGGCCTTTACCTGCACAAGGGAAGAGAAGCCCGGACGCGAAACTTCTGGAACTTCCATCGCAAGATTTCCCGGTCGTTTTATGATGGCAGCACCGGCATCCTCCCGGTTGACCTCACCATTCGTAAGGTCATGGACACGGCCTACTGCCACCACATCGAAAGGCTGATGGTGCTCGGCAACTTCATGCTTCTTTGCGAATTCGATCCCGACGAGGTGTATCGATGGTTCATGGAACTTTTCATTGATGCCTACGACTGGGTGATGGTCCCGAATATTTACAGCATGAGCCAATTCGCCGACGGGGGCATCATGGCCACCAAGCCTTATATCAGCGGAAGCAATTACCTGATGAAGATGAGCGATTACCCGAAGGGCGACTGGCAGGATACCTGGGACGCCCTGTTCTGGCGCTTCCTGCACCGGCACCGGGAATTCTTT
>CBHWDR010000395.1:0-4051 GCA_966112575.1 uncultured Chitinophagales bacterium | reverse complement strand
AGCCATTGTGCTACGGTGCTGGCAGGGGCGGTGCTTTGGTCGGTGAAGTTTACCGGTGTATTGAAACATACCTCCGCCGGAGCCGAGAACTGGGCCTGGGGTTGTGCATAGATGGTATTGACGGAACGGATGACCGTATCGGTACAGCCGGCATTGGAGGTCACGACAAGGGTGGTATTGAAGGGACCCGTGGCGGTATAATTATAAGAAGGATCCTTCACCCCCGAGGTGCCGGTGCCGTCACCGAAGGACCACTGGTACGTGAACGCATTCTGGCTGCCATCACTGATGGTGGACGAGTTCGTGAACTGCATGGTGCCCTGGGGCAGGCAGGCATTGCCAAAACTAAAGCCGGCAACAGGGTTGGGACTGATGGTAACGGTTCTCGAGAAGACCTGGCTGCGGCAGCCGGTGGAGGATTCCACCATGAGCGTTACGGTGAAAGTGCCCGTGCTGGTATAGGTATGGGCCTGGGGTGCGTTGGTCGTCAGCACCACATTGGTGGGCGAGTCGCCGAAGTTCCAGGTCCATTTGATAATGGTGCCGGTAGGCGCGGTTGACGAATCGGTAAAGCTGATCGTGCGGTTGACACAGTTGGGATTCGAGATCCCGAATTTGGCGATGGGGGGATTGGAAAGAACCACGGTCTTTACCACGGTATCGGACAGACAGCCGATATCCGTGATCACCGAATACTTTACCGGATGCGCGCCCGGCGAGGTGAACAGGAAGGCCGGATCGCGGACCGTGGCACTACCCTGCCCGTCGAAATCCCAGGACCAGCGGATGGCCGGCCGGCCGTTGGTATTGGTATTATCCGTGAAGCGGACCGAGTCGGAGACGCAGCCGGTGGTGGTAAAATTGAAATCGGCCACGGGGCGCTCGAAGACCTGGAGGTCATAGTTCACTTCCTGTTCGCCGCTGCATCCTTCCGGGGTCGGGTTCTGGGCGATGATGCGGATCGGATACGTACCCACCGTATTGATCGTGTACGGAACCGGGAGTTTGTAGCGATAGAGCTGCCTTCCGTTCACCACCCAGGTAGAATCGGAGACCGGGGTGTTGACCGTCTGGTCCGGGAACAGGCCGCCAAAATACCATTTGATCTGGGTGGGCTGGTAAGGAAAGACGATGGAGAAATAGAAAGGCGAACTTTTACAGGCTGCCGGGAAATTGACCGTGGCGTACTGGTTCTGCACCGACACGAACTGGTAAAGGTCCTTAACGTTTGCGCCGGCATTGTATCCGTAAGACTCCGCACCGCCATAGCCGTAGGCAATGGCATTGAAGCCGGAATCCGACTGCAAGGTATGCTGACCGGGCGCCACATTCTGGATCAGGTAGGAATAGCCCGGGTTTTGCGGATGCGTGACAAAGCTGGCCGTAGGGGCGGCGCCGTCGATCCGGAAGGAGCTCAGGGCGGTTCCGCCGTTGGGGATCACCACGTTCACAAAATGCATGTTCGAAAGAATGGCAAAATTTGGTGTCGAGTTCAGGATCACCTTGTCGATATTCTGCTCAACCGGGGAGAGATAGATCACTTCGGGGTCGCCGTTGCCGCTTCCGATCGAGGTGTTGTTGCATTGCCCGGCCGAGGTGATGTACTGGGCCACCATCACCGGCTTGTCGGCCTCGATGAGGCTGGGCTGGTTGGTCTGGGTGATATGATAATAGAAATTCCCCTGGATGCCGGTCAGGATCGTACCGTTGAAACGAACCACGGTCGTAGGGTCGGAAACCGCGATCCGGAAGAAATTATAGGGCATCCCGCTGGTCGGCACGGTCAGATACCGTTTACCCCAGGCATTCTTCGGGAAGGCCTGTACCATATAGTTATCGGCAGAGCTGCCCGAGGAACCAAGGGGGCAGCGGATGTTCAGCTTGCCGCTACCTGAGAAGACGGCGATCCGCTTACAGCCATTCGAACCCACGGAGATACTTCGGATCCGGGTACCGGTGAGGTCTACCCCATCGTTTCCCGATACGGTGCCCAGGGCGTTGAAGACCTGGCCCTGGGTGAGGTTGAAGGTATAGGTCTGCCCGGCCACCATGGTCTGCGTGTTGGCACTGGGAACCACTTCGATAGTGGTTGTACCGGTATCGGTAGCAACAGCATAAAAGAAACAGTTGGAGTTGCCTTCGTTGGATCGTTGCTCGAAGTTGACGGAGTAATATTCCTTTCCGAGCGTATTGGTGGGGAAGAGCAGGGTGGCACCCGAAACACTCTGGTTATAGATATGGGCATAGGCCACCACTGGCTTGTCGGCCGTGATATGAATGCCCTTGCCCGAGATCCCTTCTGAGGTCAGCCGGGCATCCTGCGCGCCGGTCTTTGGAAGCGGGCTCGTGGTGAAGATGGTGTTCGCAGGTATATTACTATAGGTCTGGGAATAGCCAAGCGAAGGAATGGAGACGGTCACGTTCGTCACCGACTCGGTGGCGAAGTAGAGGACCATGTCCTGTCCGTTGATGGGACTGCCGGTGACGTACCGGACATGATACCCATACCCCACCCAAAAGTCTTTCCCCTTGTTGGAAAAATCCTGGCCGAATGAAGCGAACGAGCTGAGCAGGGCAATTAAAAAAAGCAGGCGGTAAAATCTCATGGTAGTCAGTTAGAAGCTTGGACCGTACGGCTGAGCAATTTACAAAAAAGGCAAACGCGTTGTCGGCCTAATCGGTGGAGAACGAATAATCCCGGATGTACTCCAGCCCGGACAAAAAGGTTGGCAGCCGATCAATAACCGCCATATTAGCAGTTATTATCTATTATAATATGTACGATACCTATTAGGTAAGCAGGATGGGATGAGGAAGATTGCCAAGTCGAATACCGCTTCGAAATGAAAATGGTTTTTCTCCGCGCACGTCCCATTAGCCACAGAAACGCCCCTTCCTGCCCGTCCCCATCTTTCCCTGCTTGGACCCCAGCAGGATCAATTCAAGGCCAGGATCCAAATTTACCAAACATCATAGGTCAAATATTTATAATTGACGCCTTCATTTGAACTAATATAACAGGTAAATGCGTATCATGCGCTTAAAATGAACTATTTACGTTCATCTTTAGGCTTTATGTATAACATGATGCTGACTGTGTAAATCCTTTTTAAATCTTAGCGATCAAAGCCTAATATAGAATAACTAATAACCGCCGTTAAAATTTGTAAAACAGTGAATTAAATATATTGTTTTGTGCTAAAAGTTTTACCGCAACGGTCTAAATGTTCCACGGCATAAAAACCAGTAATTTTAGTATAGTACAAATTGTCAATGTGACTGCAGATTTTTGCAGCGCATGGAATTTGCATATTTATGGGCATGAAAAAGCGCTTCCTCCCCCTCCTACTCCCCGTTATCTTCCTGGTTGCCTGCACCAAGGTTAAGGAGCCGGATTTTCGGCGTGTGGGTAATTTCAAAATGAAACAGCTGGGCCTGCAGCAAGCCACGGTCGGGTTCACGGTTACCTATTTCAATCCGAATAATTTTGGAGTAGCTGTCAAATAGACAGAGGCGGATATTTACATGGACACGGTCTACCTGGGAAAATTTGTGCAGGATTCGGCGATCTCGGTCGATCGGAATGCCGAGTTCTCCATCCCATTGACGGGCTCGATCCCGTTGAATAAAGCGCTTCAGCTCAACCTCCAGGATATCGATTCCCGTGAGATTGTGCTCCGGGCAGACGGGGCAACCAAAGTGGGAAAAGCCGGGATCTTCGTTACCAAAAAGATCCGCTACGAGGGTCGCCACAAGCTTAGCGACGTCAACTTTTTTCCATAAAAAAAGCCCCGCCGGTTGGCGGGGCTCCCTATCTGAGATGGTCTTATTTCAATTTTTTTAATGGCGGTCTTCCGGCTTTTTACAGCATTTTGGAAGGAGCTTATAGGAGTCGGGATTGGCCGCTACCTCTTCGGCATCGTAGCCGGCATTGGCGATCGCCGCCTTGATATTTTCCGGGTTGGTGCGGTCGGAGATGTATTTCACCGTCGTGGTTTTTCCCTTCACATTGACCCGCACCTGGTGAACCCCATCGTACCGCGCCAGGTTC
>CBHWDR010000394.1:0-4052 GCA_966112575.1 uncultured Chitinophagales bacterium | reverse complement strand
AGCAAGCCGGCCATCAGGAACAGCAGCAGGAGGCCAAGGATGATCTTCTTCCGCATCTGAACGGCCCGATGCCATTCGCCCAGCAGGGCCAGGGCCGCGAGGGCGCAGTAGAGTGAAAAATAGGTGGCATGCAGGCCGATCGGCTCGGAAAAACGATGGTTGAGAAAACGCGAAGAGAAGAGCTCCTTCACCGGAAGCCCGTAATACATCAGCACGCGGACCGACTCGAGATAACACCAGGCCAGGCTGGCGCAACAGGTGGCCACCAGCATAAGCAGCAGGGGACGCCTCGCCCGATACAGATCCATGTGCGTGAAGGCCAGAAGCAGGGGGAAAAGAAAGATGGACAGCTGCCGCGTCCAGAACGAAAAGGCCTGACCCGTGTTTCCTGTATGGATCGTGCACACCACGGTCAGGAGGAAGATCGACTGGAATACCAGGGTCCGGCCGGAGGACCAGGCCGCGCGATCGCCGCGACGGTACTGGATCAGGGTGTGCAGGGCGAAGCCGATCAGCGCCAGCTCGCTGTAAAAACGGTCGAAGGGCAGAAAGGCTACAAAGGCCAGGAGCCAGCCCAGCCCGAGTGTATCCGATCGCTTTCGTGTTTCCTCGTTGATCATGACCGGTGGGTTTGCAACAGGTGAAGGAATCGTTTTGCCACTGACCCTGATTCGTACCGCTGCAGCACCGCGGCGCGGATCGCTTCCAGCCCGCCGGCATCAGGTGGCTGGTCGAGGATCGTTCGCAGTTGCCGGCGAAATGCTCCCCCATCTTCCGGGTGGAAGCGGAAGGGCTCGAAGAAATCAAAGTCGGCCATGGCGGTGGCCTGTGAACAAAGCACCGGCACGCAACAGAGTGCCGCTTCCAGTGGCGGGATACCGAAGCCTTCTCCCCTGGAAGGGTAAACGAAGACCCGCGCAGCCTGGTACAGGTCTTCCAGGTCGGTCTGGGCCACCTGTTCCAGGTGGTGCACCATCGGGTGCAGGTGCGCCTCGAGGCCGTTCAGCAATTGCTGGAATTCCGGATGGGCGATCGAAGGCTGCCCGACGAATACCAGCTGCAGGCCTTCTTCGTACAACCGCAAGTCGAGGTAACTACGCAGCAGGAGTTCCTGGTTTTTTCTTGGCTCGATCCGGCTCACGCAAAGCAGGTAATTGCGGATCCCGTATTGCCGGAAGATGCGTTCGCCTGCCGCTATCGCCAGGTCCCCGCTTCCGAAGCGGCCATCAAGGCTGCAGGGAAGCACGTGCAGGGATTCAGCCGGCAGTTGGTAATGATGGGCGATGCGTTCCTGCGAATAGGCCGACACCGTGGTCCTTATGGCAGCACGACGGATCGAGCTGCGAAACAAGGGATCGCGGATCCACCGGTAGGGCGCGGGGAAATGCTGCTGCTGGTCGCGGAAGAGCAGGTCATGCGTGGTCACGATGTAGCGGCAGGCCGCAGAGCGCCGGGGTGCGAGGTATTGGAAATGGGCGAAGTCGAAACGGTGCTGCCGGATCCAGCGTGGGATATCGGTAAGGAAGCGCAGGGAGGCAAAGCGATGATGACGATATGGAAGGATGCGGGAAGCAGGAAGGAAAGGCAGGGCCTGGAGCACCCGCTCCCCATCGCGTGCGCCAACAAACAACGCTACGGATGGATCCAGTTGGTGCACGCCCCGGTACAGCTCCCGGAGAAAGGAGTGGGTGCCCTGGTATTCGCGGTCGAAGGCATGGCCGTCGATGAAGATGCGCAGCGGCTTCGTCATGACGGGCCTCCTTTTCGTTTCCGTGAGAGCTGGTAGATACGTTTTACGGTGGGCCCGGGCAGGAAGCTGGCCAGCCAGAGCGCATAGGTGCGCGGGTCGGAAGGCCGGTGCCGCAGAGCGATGGCGAGGTTGGCGCGCGCCAGTCGGGGCTGATGATTGTCCCAAAGGAATTTCTTCCCCAGCAGGATGTGATAGGCGCCTTCTCCGCGCTCGGCATTGGAACTGCGGATCAAGTCCAGCAGCTCTTCGGATTCGGCAGCGCTGATCCACCCGGTTTGCAGGGCCCGGGTGCGGATCTCGTGAAAGCGCCGCGGGCGCCAGCGTTCATCCATGGTCACCGACTGGGGACTCAGCCGCACGTCGATGAGGGCTTCGTGGAGGTTCTGCCCTTTGCCGCGCTGCAACACGGCCCGCCAGAGCAATTGGTCCTCGAAGGTATGGGCGCGCTCGGAGTAACCGCCGCACTGCAGGATCACATCCTTGCGGAAGATCACCGTGGAATGAATGAAGGGACATTGATCGATTGGGAGCGCGCGGAGCTCTTCCGGGGTGTGCGCCTGCGGGGTGAAAGGAAACACGAACCGGCCCTGCGCATCCATGTAGTCGGCGCCGCCGCCGCTGATCACGATGTCTGGATGATGGAGCATGAAATCATACTGGACCTGCAGGCGATGCGGCTTGCAGCGGTCGTCGGCATCAAAGCGGGCTACGAGGTTGCTCTCCGTGTAGCAAAGGCCGGCATTCAGCGCCCTCGAAATGCCTCCATGCGGAGCATTGATCAGGCGGATCCGCTCATCACGGAAGGAAAGCACGGTGTCCGCCGTATCGTCGGTCGAGCCATCATTGACCACCACCAGCTCCCAATCGGTAAAGCGCTGCGCCTGCACCGACCGGATCGCATCGGCAATGAAGGCCCCGGCATTATAGGCGGGCATCAGTATGGAGATCCTGGGCTTCACCGGCTGTCCTCCATTTTTTTGCCGCTCGCGAAGAGCAGCAGTTCGGCAAGGGGGATCACCGACAACTGTTCGAACCAGTAGCCGGTGGCGAAGAGGATTAGTAAGAAAAGAAGTGCCGTTAAGGCAAAGGCATGCGACTGTACTTGCCGGTAAAAGAAGCCGAAGTAGAAGAAGGCGAGGGCAAGCAGGCCAAGGAGGCCATATTCGGAAAGCAGCTGGTCGTAGACCGAATCGGGGCCATTCAATACCGAATGCCGGGCGGCACGCTGGCTGAAGAAATATACATAGAGGCTGAAGTGATCCGCTTCGAAGGCAGGATGGAGGTATTTCCATTGCCGGGGGTAACCACCGGCGATATCCAGGGCCGTGGTGCGAAAAGCGAGGCGCGAGGAATAGTTCCCGGCGCCGAGCCCCAATGGGATGTACCGGGGATGTCGGGCCAGGTAGTCGACCGTCTGCCGGGCGGCGATCCACTTCCCCGGCCGGTGATCGCCAGCATAGCGGCTGCTGAGCACCCGGGCTTCGCCTTTCGCTTCCACGTAGCTGATCAGGACCTTTCGCTGCTCCGTGGTGTCATCGCGATGCTGAAAGGGCGCCGAATGAATGTCGGCAACCGGCAGGTGCAGCACCGAAGGCTGGACGGCCGCCTGGACCAACCGACGACTGGCGGCATGTACACTGTCGATGTAATCCTGCGCCGCTTTTTTCCGGCGCGCTTCGGGTCCGGGTTCGATGGGTGCTGCCTGGTTGGCAACTGGTTCTTTACCCGAGAAGAAAGCGGCCATCCGGTTCACGTACTCCCCGTTCTGCGGAGAGATCTTGCCAAAGAAAACTACAGCCAGGCAGAGGCAGACCAGGATAGCGGAACGTTGCAGCCGGTCGCTACCCCAGGCGAACCGAAGGAGCAGGATGCCGAGGCAGGCGAGGGTGAGCAGGTTGGAACCGGCCAGCAGGAGCACGACCATGCAGGTCAGCAGGAGCACCGTCCGCCGGCGTTGCAGGAAATAGAGGAGGCCGAAGGCATTGAGCGCGGCGTTGTTGATGGACGTGTCGAATGATAGCCCCTTGAGGTAGTCGCCGGTGCCGATAAAATATTTCTGGTGATCACCCTGGTAAGCGTAGGGGTTGAATGCGCCGGTTTCCCAGACGATGGCTGCATATTGCCCGAAGACGACCAGGGCATTGAGGAAAAAGAAGAACGCCAGCGTGCGTTCAAGCTCCCGGGCGTTGAGTACCTCGGAAAAGAACTTGGCGATGCCGGAGGCGAACAGGCAGGCCATCCAGCCGAGGAGCGCCAAGAGGAAGGGCAGGGTGGTTGCCACCTGCGTAAATCCGGCGTTGAG
>CBHWDR010000393.1:0-4054 GCA_966112575.1 uncultured Chitinophagales bacterium | reverse complement strand
ACCGGCTTTTCACCGCGTGGTTCCTGGTCGCCTTCCTCCTCATTAATCACGAATGGTTCACTACCCCGAGACAGCCGGTACATTTTACCCGCGGATATGTGTGGATGCCGCTTTTTCTGATGGGACTTACCGCGTTGGAAAAGCTTTTCACGCTCCTAACCGCTAAGAAAATGCGATGGCTGCTGATAGCTGTTGCACTCCTGTTCCTGCTCGACAATACCGCCTGGATCCTGAATAATGTACGGGGCCGGCACACCGAAGCGAGCGCAGTTTTCATCACCCCACCACAACGAGCGGTTTTGAACGTGCTGTCGAAAGAAAGCAGCAATCAATCCCTGATCGTCAGCAGCAACACGGACCTCGCCTACCTCGCGGCCGTTCATACCGGTGCCTGGCCCTGGTATTCGCACCCCTTCACAACGCCATTCGCGGCAAGAAAGAAACAGGCCCAGGAAACATTTTTCAGGGAAGGGAAATTTGCACCAGAATGGAAAGGGCGGGATATCTTCTTCATTCTGCAGCAAACCGATTCGGCTGCGCGGAAAGCCTTCGATACGCTTAGACCCATCTATCAGAATTCAGGATACTCGGTCTTCCGTTTGCGTTTTTGACGATTGAGGATCACTCGATCTTTTTCCCTTTCATGGCCTGACCGATGGCCTGGTCCATTAGCCGCTCCGCATAGGGACGCGAAAGATCATTCAGGGATTCGATGGCTTTCTGGATCGCATCCTTGTTGCCGCCATCGATCTCCGACTGCAGTCTGCTCATGCTGTCCTCCGTTTCCCGCAACTCCTCTTCGGTCAGGTATTTCGTGTTCTTCTGCAGGAAGTTGCGCGTGGTATCAATGAGGATGCGGCCTTCGGTCTGGGCTTCCACCAGGGCGCGCATCTGGATATCGTCTTTGGCATGGTGCAGGGAATCCATCAACATCTGCTCCACCTGGTCGTCGGTCAGCCCGTATTGCGGTTTTACTTCGATCGATTGCTGCACGCCGCTGCGCAATTCCTTTGCCTGTACCACCAGGATGCCGTCGGCATTGATCAGGAAACTTACTTCTACCTTTGGCAGGCCGGCCGGCATGGCAGGTATGCCGGTGAGGTTGAACTCAGCCAGCTTCCTATTGTCTTTCACCAGGTCGCGCTCGCCCTGGAACACGGAGATGCGCATCCCGCTTTGACCGTCTTTCTGGGTCGTATACTGGCGACCGGATTTAGCAGGGATCTTCGAGTTGCGGGGAATAAGCACGTCCATCAATCCGCCCATGGTCTCGATGCCCAGCGACAGCGGAGTGATATCGAGCAAAAGCACATCCTTATTGTTACCGGCCAGCACATCGGCCTGCACGGCCGCACCAAGCGCAACCACTTCGTCGGGATTGAGCGAGTCGTGCACCGGGCGTCCGAAGAAGGCAGCCACGGAGCGTTTCACCAAGGGCACACGCGTCGAGCCACCCACCATCACCACTTCCTGGATGTCTGCGGTGGTAAGGTTGGCATCCCGGAGCGCATTGCGACAGGCATTGATGGTACGTTCTACCAGTGGCTGAACGAGCGACTCGAATTCCGCGCGCGTAAGTTGCAGTTCCTTACCTCCAATTGTGGTAGCAAAGGAATCCTCTGTGCTCAGGGCGATCTTGGCTTCTTCGGCCGAGAGGCGCAGTTGCTGGGCGAGCTCTTTATTTTCTTTTACATCGGCATTCACCAGCCCCATGGCCTGCATCCAGTGCTGCACGATGGCGCGGTCGAGATCATCGCCACCGAGATAGGTATCGCCATTGGTTGACAGGACCTCGAAGATCCCGTTGCTGATGCGCAGCAGGGAGATGTCGAACGTGCCGCCGCCGAGATCATAAACCGCCACCACTTTATCCTCATCGGGCTTCAGTCCCATGCCGTAGGCCAGGCTGGCGGCGGTGGGCTCGTTCACGATGCGAAGCACATCGAGGCCGGCCAGGCGCCCCGCATCGCGTGTCGCCTGCCGCTGCGCGTCGTTGAAGTAAGCAGGCACCGTGATCACGGCCTTATTCACCGGGGTTTTGAGAATATGTTCCGCCCTTGCTTTTAATGATTTCAGGATAAAGGATGAAAGCTCGATGGGTGTATAGAACTTACCGTCCACTTCGATCTTCACCAGGTTGTCGGAGCCGTCGTCGAATACTTTGTAGGTAAAGAAATGGGAGACGTCGGCCACATCCTTGTACGATTTACCCATGAGCCGTTTTACGGAAAAGATGGTATTCTGTGGCTCGGCAACGAGGTATTGTTTGGCTTCATTGCCAACGGTCACCTGGCCTGCAGGACCGAAATGCACGATGGAAGGTACGAGCGTCGTATTGTCGAATTCCTTCAGGACAACCGGCTGTTTCGTGTCGGGGTGAATGATCGCAATGAGGGAGTTGGTGGTGCCCAGGTCGATACCCACGATCATTTCTTCGCTCTGTAAGCTGCCGGTGGTCAGGTTGATGCCGATCTTCGCCATAATCTTAAAGTTTCTGAACGATCCAGGTATCCTGTTCGGGACCCCAGTCCAGTTTTTTTCCGGGTGCAAAGTTGAGCACCTTCCAGTGATTTGAAAAAAGTGTTTGCATGTATGCTTCCGGCTGAAAAGCTGAGTAGGCCCGGTGCCCTTCCTTCACGCCCTCCCGAACGACCAGGCTTCCCAAGCGGAATTGCGTCCGTTCGGCAGGGATCATCTTCTCTTCAAAAACAGTTCCCTGGGTGGTCAGCAGGAGCAGCCCGCCCGGACGGATCACGCGCAGCAGCTCGTCCATCCAGGCAAGATGACTGGCCTCGGAAAGATGGGTCAGCACCGAGAGCGCATAAGCGGCATCGACAGAAGCTGCGGGCAGGTCCAGCGGTGGCTGCAGGCCATTGAGCCGGAAGTCCACCCCCTGGATATGGGCACGGCACCATTCGATCGTTTCCCGGTTGTAATCCGACCCGATGATCCGTGCTTCCGGAAGCAGGTCGGGCAGGTGGCGGACCACACGGGCAGGTCCGCAACCCCAGTCGAGGATGGTGGCACGCTGCAGGTCGACCCAGGGCTGGAGGCTGGCCACGATGCCTTCGGCGGTAGCGCGGCCGTCGCGAATATAGAGCTCGTGGTCCATGCGATAGGATTCATAGAGCGTATAATCGGGCGGAAGGGCCAGGCCGGGATTCGCCTGCCGGAAGCGGATATTGCGCCGGGCGAAACGCCAGCGGTTGAACCGGTAAAACGCCCGGTCTACCAGGTGCATCCATCCCGCCCTGCGGGAAACTTGAAGGAACCAGTTCTTCAGCATACAGAAAAGCAAAAGTCCCGATTTGCATCGGGACTTTGAAATATTGTCTTCGACCGGCTTCGACTTTGCTCGGCTTCGACTTCGCTCAGCCTGACAGGCCGTTAACGCATGAGGTACATCTTGCCGTAGCCTTTGTTGAAGAACTTGTCGGTCTTCTCGTCGCCTTCGGGTGTGTACTTCTCCAGCTTCTGGCCATTGTGGTTGGTGATCACCCGATAGAGGTAAACACCATTGGCCAGCTTCTGTCCGTACTGATCGGTGCCATCCCACTTGAACTCGGTGATATTGGTGCCGACGTGGAGGGGTCCGAGTTCCTGCTTGGTGATCTCGCGCACCACCTTACCGGTGACGGTGAGGACCTGGATCCGGATGTTCTGCGGCACTTCCGAGCCGGTGATCGTGAACACGAAGGCCGTAGAGGTCGTGAACGGATTCGGATAGTTCAGCATATTCGAGATCATCGGCTTGTTCACCACGCGGAAAGCCACCCGGTACTCGATCGTGCCGGCAGCATTGCCACTGCGGTCCTTGCCTTTCACGATCAGCTCATAATCGCCGTCTTCGGGGAAGTAAGGGCGGAACAGGGCCTGGGCCACGTTGTTCGCGGTTGTGGGCACACTGCTCGAAGCCGGGGTGAACTGCAGGGTATCATTGACAAAATAGTACTGGCGCATGGAGTTATCGGGGAATCGAACGTGCACCGTTACATCATCTGCGCTGGTGAGCAGGTTCCACTTGCTCTCGTCCTTCAGCTTGATAAGGATGTTC
>CBHWDR010000392.1:0-4065 GCA_966112575.1 uncultured Chitinophagales bacterium | reverse complement strand
GTGTTCCACGCCTTCGGAACGCAGGTAGGCCATCTGGGCTTCGTTCAGCTGCTCGCCGCGCGCATAGGTGCTCAGGCGGTCGAGCACGCCGGTCATGTGCTGGAGATGAAAAGCCGGCGGCGCCACGTTGCCGGGCTTCTTCCAGAGCAGGTCGCCGGGAAAATCGGTCATCAACCCGATCACTTCTTCATTTGCCTGGAGCAGGGCATGAGCAACCGGCTGCAGGGCTGTGGGTACTCCTTCGATCGGACCGCGGAGCCAAACCTCGGGAAGGGATTCGGAGGGCATTTCTGGTTTCATGCGCTCAAAGATGCACGCTCCCGCTCTTCTGCGCTTACGATTTCCGCATTTTCCGGTCTATTTTTTACGGATGAGCGCGCGCAGGTATTCCACTTCGGTATCCCTGCCTTCCAGCACGTCCCGGAGGGTGGGCGCTACCCGATGATCCGGCTCCACCCCCACCTGGCTGCCATCGCCGCAGGCCGACAAGAAAATCGCGGTGGGCATCCATACGGACAGCTTCGAATGGGGTAGCCGGTATTCGATGATCTCACCCGTGAGGTCGAGGCGCTCGCCCGAGGGTTGCCCGATGATCTGCCCGATACCCGAGCATTTGACCGTGAGCGCCGTCATATGTGCAGAAGAATAGGTCCGGCCGCTGGTAAGCAGGTAAAAATCCACATCGGCAAAAAGCGAATCCGGAATTGCGTCCGGCGCTTCCTGTTCGAAATCCTGGTAATACACATCACCTTCCTGCTTCCCGCGCTGCCGCATGGACGCCATCATCGGGTACCGCCAGTCGCTCGTATCCACGGCCTGCATCAGGGGCCCGTAACGCCAGGACTTGCGACGGATCGTGCGCAGGGGCTTGCGGGTAAGATGCGAAAGCAGGTACGTGCCGATAGAGGAATTGCCACCGCCGTTGCGCCGGAGGTCCAGGGCCACATGCCGGATCCCCTGCTGCCGGATCACGCGGAAGCAGGAGTCGATGAACGCCCTGGAGGTTTTTACGCCCGAGTACTCGCGGATCTCGATGAGGGCAAGGCTTTCCTCCGGGTAGAGGTGCAACTGGCGCGGACGCCCCCGGTTGAAAAGCAGCGAAAGGTATTCGCTGCGCCGAATCCCGTCGAGCTGTAGCTTCAGTTGCCGGCCTTCGCGGCCTACGAGCAGTTCTGTGCGCGTTCCCCAACCCTCTACCGACCAGAGCAGGAAGCCGAACAGGCGGGCGACGCTCACCAGGGCCGTGCGGTATTCATCGGCCGACATGCTGGCCGTGAGGCGCGCCAGCAGCTGGGCCACCGGCATCCCGTTCACCTCGAGGATCTCGTCGCCGGGATGCGCCAGGGCACTCATCCGGTTATCGGAAACCAGCAGTCTTCCTTCCACCACGCTCACCAGGAGCGGGAAGAAGCGCCCACCCGTGGAATCATAGGCACGGATGTCGGCGCCTTCGAAATCAACGTCCAGGTAGGTATGCCCATCCTGGAAGCCGGCGAGGAAGGGAGCGACGATGCGGCCGAACTCGGTGCGGGTCATGGGTTGGCTGACCTGGCGGCGAAGGGCGAGAAAATCACGGTCGGTCCGGGCCTTGCTGCGCTGGGCATAGAGGGCCGAATGATTGGCCCGGAGCTGCGCGTACAGCGAGTCGAGGTCTTCCCGCAATTCGGACACCGGGTACCGGGTTTCGCTGGTCTGCGCCCGAAGGGCTCCCGCCAACAGGAGGAGCCGCGCAAGGAAAAGAGGTTTCATGGAATTAAGCTCGCTCAACTTCACCCAGCGGGCAAGGGCATTCCGGATGAATTGAAAGAAGGGCCGGACGAACAGCTATTTCTTCGGACCTGGCTATGTTACAACCACACCCGTCGGCCCGTTTTCTTCTCCCAAAAAATTGAGCAAAACTTCCCGGGCAAGCGGCCCGTAAAACCTACCTTTGCAGCCTGCCCAAAAAGCAGTCTGAATAACGATTTTCAACCTCACCTATGCAAGATTATCTGAAGGGATTGAACGAGCGCCAGAGCGAAGCGGTACTGACCACGGAAGGACCGCTGATGATCGTAGCCGGCGCCGGTAGCGGAAAGACCAAAGTGCTCACCACGCGGATCGCCCACCTGATGGCCAAAGGGGTGGACGCATTCAACATCCTCGCGCTCACCTTTACCAACAAGGCGGCCGCGGAGATGAAGGAACGGATCGGCCACATCCTCGGAAGCCGCGAGTCGCGTAACCTTTATATCGGCACCTTTCACTCCGTTTTTGCCCGCATCATGCGCGCCGAAGCCCACCGCCTCGGCTACCCCAACTCCTTTACCATCTACGACACCGACGACGCGAAGAGCGTGGTCAAGTCGGTGACCCAGGAGCTGAACCTGGACGTGCAGCACTATAAGCCCAACCAGGTCTATAACCGCATCTCCTCGGCCAAGAACGCGCTCGTCGGGCCCCGGGAATACATGTCCGATTACTCGATCCAGCAGGAAGACATGCGGGCCAACCGCCCCATGATCGGCCATATCTACGAAGCCTATTCCAAGCGCTGCTTCAAGAACGGCGCGATGGACTTTGATGACCTGCTCTTCAAGATGTACGAGCTGCTGAAGAACTTCCCGGATGTGCTCCACAAGTACCAGCACAAATTCAAGTACATCCTCATCGATGAGTACCAGGATACCAACCCCGCGCAGTACGAGATCATCAAGCTCCTCGGCGCCGTGCACGAGAACGTGTGCGTGGTGGGCGACGACGCCCAGTCGATCTACTCCTTCCGCGGCGCCACCATCCAGAACATCCTTCAGTTCCAGAAAGACTACGACGAGGTGAAAGTGATCAAGCTGGAGCAGAACTACCGCTGTACGCAGAACATCCTGGCCATCGCCAACGAGGTGATCAAGAACAACAAGGGGCAGATCCCCAAGACCCTGTTCACCGAGAACGCCCAGGGCGAGAAGATCAAGCTCGTGCGCACGATGACCGACAACGACGAGGGCAAGTTCGTGGCCGATGCCATCCAGGAGCTGAAGCTGCGGAATCACCTCAACAACAAAGACATCGCGATCCTCTACCGCACCAACGCGCAAAGCCGCTCCTTCGAAGAAAGCCTGCGGCGGATGAATATCCCCTACACCATCTTCGGGGGCATCTCTTTCTACCAGCGCAAGGAAGTAAAGGACTACATCGCCTACCTCCGCGTGATCGTGAACCCGCAGGATGAAGAAGCGCTCAAGCGCATTATCAACTACCCGGTGCGCGGCATCGGCAAGACCTCGGTGGATCGCGCCATCCTCGCCGCCAACGAGAACAATATCTCCATGTGGCAGGTGCTCGAGAACGCGCAGATGTTCGGCTTCAAATCCGGCACCCTGCAGTCGATCGAGGAGTTCGTGCTCATGATCCGCAGCTTCCACTCGATGCTGCCGACCAAGAACGCTTACGACATTGCCTTCCACGTGGGTAAGCAGACCGGCTTCGTAAAGGAGCTGTTCAACGACAAGAGCACCGAAGGCGTGCAGCGCTACGAGAACGTGCAGGAATTGCTTAACTCCATCAAGGAATACACCGAAACGCCGATGAATGAAGAGAGCGGCGAGGTGGGCGATAAGAGCCTGGGCTCCTACCTGCAGCAGATCACCCTGCTGACCGATGCCGACCAGAAAGATCCCGATGCCGATACGGTGAAGATGATGACCATCCACGCGGCGAAGGGCCTCGAGTACCCGGTGGTATTTGTCGGCGGCATGGAGGAAGGCCTCTTCCCGAACGCAATGAGCATCAACACCCGTGAAGAGCTGGAGGAAGAACGCCGCCTCTTCTACGTGGCGGTGACCCGCGCCAAAGGCAAGCTCTACCTCACCTATACCAATACGCGTTATAAGTTCGGGCAGCTGCAACAGAACGATGCCAGCCGCTTCCTCGACGAGATCCCGGTGGAATACGTGGACAAGTCCTTTGCCGGCGGCGGCGTGAAGAACCAGTCGGGCCCCGGCATGATGGGCTCCGCTTTTGAGCGCATGCAACGCGGCGGCTTCGGCGGCGGATCAGCACCGCGGGAGGAGAAGACCTTTGTGTCGA
>CBHWDR010000391.1:0-4072 GCA_966112575.1 uncultured Chitinophagales bacterium | reverse complement strand
TTGGTTTTTCCTTCCGGGTACCTACGAAGAAGTAGGTGCTCGCGGTGCTCGCAGGAAAAGGTTTGAAGGGGAAAAGTGTGTTCGCTTCGCTCAGGTTTTGTAACCACCAAGACTCAAAGGGCACTAATAAGCACAAAGGTTTTTTGTTTTGAACCACGGAGACACAGAGACAGGGAGGGGCACAGAGGGTTGTCGCGCAGAGGCGCGGAGGACGCAGAGTATAGAGACGAGCCTGAACGCTGAAGGTTGTCCTCCCGACACATAGGAACTGTGGATTGAACCAGTGGAAAAGCCAAGAACAGGAGCGGGGCCCTATAGTTGCTACGTGTTCTACAGCACTACACTCAGGCGCCTGCGGTCCCGACGTGTCGGAAGCAAAACTCCTAACCGCAGGATTTCCTGCATCCCCTGTCTAACTAACGGGCATCATCTCCCGGCTTCCCTGTTCCAACTCTTGAACTGACCTCACCCCCAAGCGCTTCGCGCGTACCCTTCGCTTCGCTCGTGTACCTCTCCCAGTCCTGCGCCATAGGCTCCGGCCGGCGGTGCAGGACTGGGAGAGGGGAGTGCATTAAGGAATTGACTCGCCAACTCTTAAACTTTTGAACCCTTGAACTTTTGAACTCGCGAACCTCGCGAACCTCGCAAACTCCGCAAACTTGCAAACCCTCACTTCAACGCATTGAAGAACGTATGCTCGAGGCCGACGAGGAAGCTGCGGTCCATGGGGCGGCGCATGTTGCCCGAGAGCTGGAAGCGGTAGCCCAGGTTCAGCTTCGTGTTGCTGTTGAAGATGAATTGCGCGGTGGGGGCGAGGTCGATGTAGTACCGTTGGCGTTCGAAGCTGCGCTGGCCGAGCAGCTCAAGGTAGATATTGAAGTTGGTCTGGTTGTAACTCGTGTATTCCTTCGGCAGCACCAACAGTCCGGAGGATAGGGAGACGTTCATCGCATTGCGGGTAGGTGCGATCGTATTTGCCAGCGGGTCTGCCGTTGAAGGCCGGAAGGTGCCCGTGTAGCTGACCGTTGCCGATGCGGCGAACTTGTTCACGAGCTGGGTGGCGATGAGGCCCAGTTGCGCCCCGTTGCGCTCGCCCTGCAGGCTGATCTCGTCGAAGAAGTAGGGATTGCGCGAATAGCCCAGCTCCCCGAAGGCCGCCATGCGGAAATGCTGGTGCACCTCGTCTTTCGAGAGGAAGCGGTATTTTCCATAGACATAGGCCGCTTCCCAGCGGGTTTTACCGGTGTACATGTTCGAGAAAGGTGCAGCCACGTGCAGCATGAAATTCTTGTTGAAGCCGAACATCACTTCCGGTACGATGCGGAGATCGCCCTTATAAAACATGGTCGTGGCTTTCGCGCCGATCGTATGCGCAGGCATATTGGAAGCGGGTTCCGAATAGATATACAATTCCTGGGCGCTGGTGGCGATCCCGAAAGCCAGCAGTATGGTCGTCAGTAAAATGCGCATAAAGGAAAAAGCCCCCCGGAAACCGGAGGGCTTGAATTGATTAGATAATTGCGTGGTAGATGCGGGTCGCTTCTTTCACATCATCCTTGCTGCAGCAGGCGGCCATCTTTCCTGTTTTTACGCAGGACATCTTGCTCATGCCGCTGTACTTCTTGAAATTCTTCTCGGAAGTAAAGGCCTTGTCGGCAATGGTGAAGCTCACCGTGCCGTTCACCGACTGGTCGGCCGCATTGAGGAAATGAAAGTATTGATCGCCGATCCGGATGTGCTCGTCCTTTTTCAGCGTAGCGGGGCTCAGGTCGGCCGTAACCGTGAGGCTGGCCACCGAGAAGCCGGCATCGGAAACCGCGGCCGCCAGGGCGTCGAGGTTAACGGCTTCGCTGTTCTTGAAGGTCATGTTGTATTGCTGGTTCTTGATGTCCACCTGTACTTTGTCCACGAAGGATACTTTCTGGAGGGCATTCAGCACCGCTTTGGAGCACATCGAACAGGTGAGGCCGCTCGCCTGGAGGCTGGCGGTCTTTACCTGCGCATTGGCCGACAGGCCCAGCAGGGCCATGCCGATCGCGAGGATAAGGGTCTTCATGCTTAGTGCTTTTCGTTGTGATCGTGTCCTTCTTTCTTGCAGCAGTCTTTCATGCCTTTGCCTTCTTCCTTGCAGCAGGCCATGTCGGGCTTACACTTGCCATCCTGCATGCAGTCTTCTTTCTTTTCACCTTTGCAGCAATCCATTTTTCCCGACTTGGCAGCAGTACGCTCGTACTTGCAGCAGTCATCGAGTTTGCTGTAGGCTTCTTCCGTGGCTTTGTAATGGGGGGTATCATAACCAACGGCAGCTACGGCCTGCTCGATCTTGGTCGTATTCGTTTTGCTGGCGGCATACTTCACGGTCAGCATTTTCGAATCGGCATCCCAGGCAGCTGAAGTGGCGCCGGCATTCTTGGCGGCTGTTTCGATTTTTTTCTTGCACATGCCGCATTCACCGGCCACCTTGATGGTTTCCGATTTGGTCTGGGCGAAAGAAGCAAAGGAGAAGCAGGCGAAAAGGAGGGAGAGAATGAACGTTTTCATTGTATAAAATTTTGATGGTTTAGATCAGGTTTGAAATAATCGGTGCGCACATCCGGCATGCGGAAGGCATCTGTACAACATAGTGCGGGGAAAACTGATCTAAATCCGGAAAACGCGATTCTGTAAATAGGTGTCCTGTCCGGACAGGGGCGGCGCGTGGGCCACCGGACGTTCGTAGAGGGAGAAATTGCGCACCGGCTGGTCGATGAGGGCGATGGGACGCTCGGGCGCCGGGGCGGCAAGGCTGATAAAACTGTACACCGAAGAGGCCAGGTGGTCGGTATTCATCTTTACCACCTTCACATCGTCGCGGCAACATTTGTTCTGCCCGTCCTTGTGCATGCCGCACTTGCCGCATTCGTCGCTATCGCTCGCGCCCAGTTGCGCGGAATCGAAACGGTCCATGCAGTAATGCACGCATACGATAAATCCTGTGCTGACCATAAAGTAGGCCATAAGCACGATGGTAGCCAGGATTTTTTTCATGGGTTAAAGATAAACCAGGCCGGGGAAAAACAAAGCTTGATCCTCGTCAACTGTCGGAAAGCGGGTTGAATTAACGGTTCTTTAGGGTGGAAACGCTTAGTTCACAAAGCCCCAGAAAATGCCGAAACGCAGCACCAGGCCGGGCGTGGCGTAACCTGGTGCAGACAGGTTGTTGTTATTGAATTGAAAACCACCGAATAAACGCGCCGTGTTGAGGTTCTCGGCCCGAATGAATGCTTTGAAGCTCCGGATCCGGAAATGAAGGAAGGCATGCACATCGGGGAGGTTCGAGATCCGCACCGAATCCTGGTAGAAGAACTGGGCGAGCACAGGCGAGTAGTTATCAGCTTTATAGGGCGTGTGGTAACGGGCTTCCAGTCCGAACACCGCCCGCAGGTTCCGGAAGCCGAAATCGCCTTCGTACTGGAAGCGGTTGCGGGTGAACAAGGTGGGGAAGTTGACCTCGGCCGAACCGGTCTTCTGCTGCAGGTACACCTCGCTGTGAAGGTTCCAGCGCCGGCCCACTTTGAAGCTCTTGAGTGCGCTTACGCGCAGCACGTTGAACAGGGTGCTTTCCTGGCTCAGCTCCCGGTAATTCTTCAGGTAGAGATAATTCGTGAGCAGGTAGTAATCGCCGAGCAGCTGCAGGCGGAGCCGATCGATGTTGAGGGTGCCAAAGAAGTGCAGCGTATTTTCTTTGTTGAAGGACTTCTGCGCGTCGAGATAGAAAGCACTTCGCTGGTCGTAGATGAAGGGCGCGGTGCGATTGATGTTCTCGCCGCCGATCATCAGGTAGCCGAGGCGCGCACCCAAGGAACGTTGCAGGCTCACAAAGGCATGATAGTCGCCCAGGTTGTAACCGGCCAACCAGAGCCTGCCCTGGGCAAGAAGATCCCACTTGCCGTTGCGCGTCCGGTTGCGGTATTCACCATGGCCCATGATGTTGACGAAGGAGCGGTTGCGGATTCGACGGTAATTTTCGAATGTCCCCTTCCGCTGCTGTACCTCGGCGCCCAGCCTGATGAACTGGTTGCCATTCTTCATG
>CBHWDR010000390.1:0-4076 GCA_966112575.1 uncultured Chitinophagales bacterium | reverse complement strand
GAAGATGCATATTGTAAGGAATAACCGGTGAGCGATACCGTGGCATTGGTAGGATTGAACAAAACCACATAATCATTCTTGTAAGCTGCGCCCGCATTGCCCCCTGCCCCATAAACCTGGGCGATAACGAGGTGATTTACCTGGGCAGCGGACGTCAATCCACAAAGGAGCAGGAAAGAAAAGAACAAGGATCTCATGAACAGTCAGTTTTGGACCTACCCGTTCGGGTAAGGGTCGGCGAATATACAGGCTGAAGCATGAGTCCGGTGCAGATTTCGCTCAAACGGCCCCCTGCCCTGTCGGCCCCGCGCTTTTTTTGCTTCGGCCGATTCAATAATCCGTCCTGCAATTCGTTTATCAATCCGGCTTACTTTCGCCCTTCGGGCCGAAGGGATCCGCATGCTTAACCGAATGATACCGTATGACCGAAGAACAATTCATCCAGGCTGTCAATAACCGCGCACACGAACTCGGCCTTAACCCCATCCTCCTGCTTTCGGGCATCGAAGGGATCTATACCTTCAAGGATGTGCCGCTCAATGGTATCAATTACGACCTGCTCGACAGCCTGATCATGACCATTTTCGCGCTGCGCATCGGCGACCAGTTTCATGAACTGGCGCAGCAAAACCTCGAGCATGCCGACCTTAAAGTGCGCCTCGCCGCCGAACGCGAGCTCAGCGAGATCGACCAGGTAACGCTGATCAGCACGGAGAATCCCTACCTGCGCTCCTTCGCACAGGTGCTCAACGGGCGAAGCCCGATCCGGCACTATCATGAAAAAGCCCTGGAAGTGGCAGCGATCGAGATCCGCAAGCTGCAGGTGGCATTCAACAACGATTCGATCGGCGTGATCATCCTCGCGATCTGCAAGGACGACAATAAGGGTGAGCTCGGCCTGTCCACGCTGTTCAATTCCTGATCAGCGGATCAGGGTCACCGTTCCTTTCCGGCGGACCAGATTTCCTTTGTAATCGACGCCTTCCGCCATCCACACGAAGGTTCCCGTAGGCTGCTTCACGCCACCGATGGTCGCGTCCCAACCCTGGCCGGCACTGGCCGACTGGTGCACGACCTGCCCCCATCGATTGTACACCCGGAAATAACGGAGTTCTTTTATGCCCACGGGTATCGGGTAAAGGCGGTCGTTCAGCCCGTCGCCGTTGGGTGTGAATGCCGAAGGCACATAGATCTCCGGTGCTTCGAAGACCTTGATGTTGATCACGTCACTTCCGGCACAGCCTTCCGGCGTGGTCATGGTAAGGGTATAGCTGATGTCCTTGTCGAGCGTGGCAACCGGATTCAGCGCAAAGGGATCGTTCAACCCCCGCGCCGGTGTCCATTGGAAGATGGTGGTACCGCCGTTGCTCAGCTCTCGGCCGGTCAACTGCAGGGGCTGTCCCGCAGCCACCAGCGTATCCCTGCCCGCGAAGGCCTGGATGCCTGGCACCACTGACACCTGCACCGTATCGAGGCGTAGCGAGGGGCAACCATGCACGTCAAACACACGGAGATAATAGGTCATCTGTTGCAGCGGGCGGATCGAAGGCTGCTGCAGTGCAGGATCACTGACCGCAGAGGCAGGCAGCCAGTGATAGGTGGCGCCTCCGTTACCCTGGAGCTGAATGGTCTTGCCATAACAGATCGAAGAGTCGGGGCCGGCGTTCGGCACCGGCGCTGCCCACACATTCACCAGGATGGTGTCCCGTGCGATGCAGTTGTCGCGGCTAACCATCACCGTGTAGGAAGTTGCCGTATTGGGGGAAGCAACCGGATCGGCGATCGTGGTGGCCGACAGCGTTGCGCTGGGCCCCCATGCGAAGCTGCTCGCGTTGTACGCGGGCTGAAAATGCACCCGTCCACCCTCGCAGATCGTGGTATCCGCGCCCAGGTCGATAAAGACGGCCTGGTTGATCGGCACATTCACCTGCTGGGAAGCGGTGCAGCCTTTATCATCCGTTACCCGGACCGTATAATTCGGCTGATCCACGAAGAAGCTGTCGGCCGTTTGAAAATTCGTTCCATCGATCGAATAGCGGTAAACGCCGCTGCCGCCCTGGGCGCTGATATAGAGGAAACCGTTTGCCCCGCCCTGGCAAAGCACCGGGCTGGGTGTGGCCGTGAACCGGATCGGCGGATCGGTAGGAATCAGATAGCTGCGGCTCACCGTACAGCCATTGGCGTCGGTGAGCAAGAGCGTATGAGCGCCGCTGCCCACATTCGGATTCAGATTGCTCAGCGCATTCCCATCGAGCAGGAATGAATAAGGCGCCAGTCCGCCCGAAGGCTGGAGCATCAGCTTTCCATTCGTGCCGGTGCAGGAGGCGGATACCGTGCTGTCGGCAAGCAGCAGCGTGGTATAGGCCTGCACGAGATCGACCGTGAGGCTGTCGATGCAACCCGTACTGTCTTTTATGCGCACCACATAGGTGCCCGCAGCGAGGTTATTGAACGTGGAATCCGTTTGCCAGCTGCCCGTACCGATGCTGTATTGTACCGGGGCCCGCCATTCCCACCCCCCGCTCACTTTCACCTGGCCGGTAATACCATTGAAACAATTAATATCTTTTTTCGAAATAAGTTCCAGCTTCTTCACCGTCACCACGATCGAATCACGCGCCTGGCAGGTGCCAACGCCGGCCGTAACCTGGTACACGGTGTTGTCGGCAGGCGTTGCCACCGGGTTGAAGATGGCCGCATTATTCAGTCCGGTGGCAGGTGACCACTGGAAAACGGGAAAATTGCCGGTGGCCCTTAATTGCACCGATGCACCATTACAGATGCTCACCTGCCTTGGGGATACAGTAAGTGTGTCGTAGTCACGAACCTGGATCAGTATTGAATCGAGGTAATAGTTGCCGGAGAGCGCACATCCATTCGACAAATAGATCTTCAGCACCTCGGGCGCCTCGGGCAGGTTGTCGATGATGGGCGTGATAGGGAAGATGAGCACGGAATCATCGGCCGGGATGGTGACGGAAGGGGGAATGAGCGCCACGTCCACGCCATTGACGGCCGTTCCGGCGAAGCTGAGGTTGATGACCTGCGGCACCGGCGACTTGCGCGAGCGGAGGATCTTCACATCCCCGGGCACACAGCCCTCAACGAGGTAAGGCATGCCGTTGATCAGGGGAAGCGAACTCACAATGCGCACAGGATCGGATTGCAGGGAACCCGCTTCCAGAAAGACACCGCTGTCGAAAGAAAAGTCCTGCGCATCGGCGATGGCGATCTTGAGGTGATAGGTCTGGCAGGGCGTCACGCGGGCCGCGGCGGTGAAGATGCGCGTATGCCCGTTGTGGGTGAAAAAACCATTGCCGGTATTCGGAACGTAGTACTGGGTGAAGGGCGAACCCGGACCCATCGAATTGCAATTGCTGATCGCGCCCTGGGTGCCGGGCGTGCCGTTGTTGACGGAGTTGATGGCTACCGGAATGCTGGTACCGGGAACCAGCGCGATATTGGGAGCTCCGCCGATGCCCGGGCCGCTGATAAAAAAGGCGAAGACATCATTGAAGTTGGTGCAGTTGTAGATCGGGTATTCATCCGAGCTGAAGACGTAACGGAACTTGATGGAATCGCCCAGGGGCACAAAATCGAATTCAAGCACGACCGCATCGCGCGTAATGCCGGTAGGCACCATGGAGCTCAGGTCGGGATCGCCCGCGCTATTGAGCCCGCTGTTGGCCTGTGCACCTTGTGGCCCGTCCAGACCCGCGATGCCACCCGAGGTGAGCACGCGACCTGTGGAGAGCACGATACCGCTGTCGAGGCCGATCCCGGTTCCGCCCTGGTGGTAAAATAAACCCGTTGCCAGCGGTGAAGCCTGCATGGTCACATTGCTGATGGTGACCCCGCCCCCAATCAGCTTCTGGGCAAGTGCCTGGGCCTGGGTCTGGGGTACGATCTGTAACTGCCCATAAGAACGGAGGCCGAGGAAAAACAGCAGCGTAAGCAAGAGAAGCCGGCTAAGGGAAGGCATGTGCGCAGTTTGTTGTTGCAGGTTTTAAGGTACAGCTTTCACCCGACCCGGCCATAGGAGCCGGGTGGTCTTGCATCCTTTTTGTACCGGTTGA
>CBHWDR010000389.1:0-4076 GCA_966112575.1 uncultured Chitinophagales bacterium | reverse complement strand
TCCGCAAACTTCCCTAGAACGCATACCCCACGCTCGCGCCGCCGGAAGGCTGGAGAAAGCCGTTCCCGATCAGGGGCGTGAAGCCGATCCGCCAGGTGAAGCCGCCATTGACGGGCTGGCGACGATACATGAAGGAGAAAGTGCCGAAGACCTGGGTCGGGTTCTGATCGTCGTAGTAGTTGAAGTCATTGAAGACATCCGACTTTTTGGTCAGTACGGTTACGCCCGCGCCCGCTTCGAAGGTATGCGGCGAAGAGGCCTTGCCGAAGATATAGTTCACCTGCACCGGGAAGGTCGCGATCGACTGGCGATAGCCGCGTCCGTAATAATAAGGCTGGTTGATGGAATCGTAGCGATAATCCCAAACGGTCACAAAACCGACGCCTACACGTCCGCCCCATCCAAGATGGGTTTTCTTGAACCGGGTATCGATATTGGCGGAGAAAAGGATGCCCGGACCGCCGAACTCGGCATAGAACGAGGTTTTACCGGGATAAGAAGTGCCGGCAGGGACCGATTCCTGGGCCGAAACAGCAAAGCAGAGGGCAGTCAGGCCCATCACAAGCAGGGTCAGTTTTTTCATAACGTCATTTTTGGTTTGACAACAATGCGCGGAAAGCGCTGCATCGTGGATCAAGCCATTGAACGAATTACTATATTTTTTATTTCGCTGATGGGGATCCGCTCCTGCTGCATCGTGTCGCGGTAGCGGATGGTGACCGTTCCGTCTTCCTTCGACTGGTGGTCGACGGTAACGCAGAAGGGCGTGCCCAGGGCATCCATGCGGCGGTAGCGCTTGCCGATCGCATCCTTCTCTTCGTAGAAGCATTTGAAGGCGCCCTTGCAGGCATCCATGATCTCGCGGCCGATCTCCGGCAGGCCGTCTTTCTTGAGCAGGGGCAGCACGGCCAGCTTGATCGGCGCCAGTTTCGGGGGAAACTTGAGCACCACGCGGCTGTCGGGCTTCTCCGGCGTGCTCAGGTCCTGCTCTTCGTAGGCCTCACTGAGGATGAGCATCACGGTGCGGTCAACACCGATGGAGGTCTCGATCACGTAGGGCACATAGTTGCCGTAAGGCTTGTTGGTTTCCGGGTCAATGTCGTTATCGAAGTACTGCATCTTCTTTTTGCTATACTCCTGGTGGCGCTTCAGGTCGAAGTCGGTACGCGAGTGGATGCCTTCCACTTCCTTGAAGCCGATGGGGAAATCATATTCGATATCGCAGGCCGCGTCGGCATAGTGCGCCAGCTTCACATGGTCGTGGAATCTATATTTCGACGGGTCGATGCCGAGGGCGAGATGCCATTTCATGCGCTCTTCCTTCCAGTACTGGTACCAGTCTTTCTGGGTGCCAGGACGGATGAAGAACTGCATTTCCATCTGTTCGAACTCCCGCATGCGGAAGATGAACTGGCGCGCGACGATCTCGTTGCGGAAGGCCTTGCCGATCTGGGCAATGCCGAAGGGGATCTTCATCCGGCCGGTCTTCTGCACGTTGAGAAAGTTGACGAAGATGCCCTGGGCCGTCTCGGGGCGCAGGTAAACGATATTGTCCTCGTCTTCGGAAGACACGGCGCCGAATTCGGTGGCGAACATGAGGTTGAACTGGCGCACGTCGGTCCAGTTGACCGTGCCGCTCACGGAGCAGGCGATCTTATTGTTCTCGATGAGGGTTTTCAGCCCGGCGAAATCATTCTCGGCCAGCAGGGAGTCCATCTGCTGCTGGAGGATCTCGGCCTGCTCGCCCTGGCCGGCCGTCTCGAGTTCGGCGATCCGGCCCTCGATCAGGTGGTCGACCCGGTAGCGCTTGTTGGAATCCCGGTTGTCGATCATCGGGTCGGAGAAATTGTCGACGTGACCCGAGGCTTTCCAGGTGGTGGGATGCATGAAGATGGCGGCGTCGATGCCCACGATGTTCTCATACATGCGGGTCATGGAATGCCACCAATGGTCCTTGATGTTCTTCTTCAGCTCTGCGCCCCACTGACCGTAATCGTACACGGCGCCGAGGCCATCGTAGATCTCGCTGGAGGGAAAAATGAAACCGTATTCCTTACAATGGGCGATGATCGCCTGGAAGCGATTGGAGTCGTTTGCCATAGGGCGCAAATATAGGTAATGGGCAATAGGCAGTAGGCAATAGGCGGTTCTTGCGTTAGGCGTAGTTCCTACCCGTTGTTGCAACACGAAGCCACGAAGGCCCGGAGGCAGGGAGAATTTTTGTTTTCAGATCGCGTCATTCTTCACGGGTCTCATCGCTGCTTGATGGTTAAACAACATCGACCGTGCGCCCGTACAGGGCGCTAGAATGCTCGCTGATTCCTGCGCCCTGCTCTACCCTTCTCTGCTGTCCAGACGTTACACGGTGGTCGGTCTTCCGACTAACAACTCTTCGCTTTTCTCTGCTTTTTCCTTCCCGACTACGTCGGGATCTGCTCGCTGCTTCTCTACTTCACCGTAATATGGTCTCCCGTGCTTTCGTTCTGGTCTTTCTTGCTTTGCTCCTGTTGCTGGAGGGAGCGGGGCTTATCTTCTTCGATCTCGACGTTCTTCACCCAAACGGCATAGTGGTTGGGAACGATGCGGGAACCGAAGTGGGCGGCATAGGCCTTGGTGAATTCGGCGCCGAAATAGAGGATCACCGAGGAATAATAGACCCAGGAAAGCAGGATCACAAGGGACCCGGCAGCGCCGTAGGTGGTGGCGATATTGGATTGGCTGATGTAATAGGTGATCGCGAACTTGCCCAGCATGAAGAGCAGGGCCGTGGTCATCGCGCCCACGGCCACGTCCTTCCAGCGGATGATGGCATCGGGAAGCACTTTGAAGATGATGCCGAACAGCAGGGTGGTGATGGCAAAGGTGAGCAGCAGGTTGATGACGTAGACCATGGTCACAGCAAGCTCGGGGTAGCGGGCCTGCAGCCTGCCCATGAAGTTTTCGATGATGCCGTTGATGATCAGGGAAACGAGCAGCACAAAGCCCAGCGAGATGACGACCGAAAACGAAAGCAGGCGGTTGAGCAGCATCTTGAGCCAGCCTTTCTTAGGCTTCGGCTTCAGGTTCCAGATAAGGTTGATCGAGTCCTGGATCTCGGCAAACACCCCGGTAGCGCCGATGACCAGCGTCACAAATCCGATGATGGCGGCGAGGTTGCCGCTTTTGGTCTGGGTGAGATTGGTGATGAGTTGCTGGATCTGCTTGGCGGCTTCGGGCCCGGTCATGCTGGCGATCTGATTGAAGACCGTCACCTCCGCATCTTTATAAACCAGCCCGGCCAAGTAAAGGATCACGATCAGCATCGGCCCGATCGAGAACACGGTAAAATAGGCCAGTGAGCCGCTTAGCTTGATGACCTTATCGTCGGCGAACCCCGCCCCCGCTTCCTGGATCACCTTCCAAACACCTTTTCCTGTCACCCTGCGCCGCATGGATTTTTTTGCGGTAGGGCTTGCAAAAGATGCACCATGGATCAGCCCCGATCCTTATTGCCGGTCAGCATGTACAACGTCAAGCCGAGCAGCACGGTGCCCATGCCGGTGGTTTCCTTGTTCCGCATTTTCTTCGTCTGGCTCTTCGTATACATGGGACCATCATTGGTAGCGCGACGCTGCTGGCTGCGGGTGTTGTCGGAGGCCGGCGCCAGTTGCGGGTGATGCGATCCGGAATGTTCGCGTGGAGGACGCAGGCTTCCCTTGGCTTCCGCACCGGCAATTGCAGGCTGATCGGCCCACTGCGCATATTTATTGGGGATGATCTTCGCTCCCTTAAGGAAGGCATAGGCTTTGGTAAACTCGGCACCGAAATAAAGAATGATCGCCGAGTAATAGATCCAGACGAGCAGGATCACCAGCGAGCCGGCCGAGCCGAACGTGCCCCCGATATCGCTTTTCGAGATGTAGAGCGAGATGGCGAATTTGCCCACCATGAACAAGAGGGAAGTAGCAATGGCGCCGGGCCAGATATCCTTCCAGCGGAACTTGGCATCGGGAAGCACCTTGAAGATCGCCGCGAAAAGCACCGTGGTCACGGCCAGGGTGAGCAGGATGTTGACGATATAGAGTACGACCACACCT
>CBHWDR010000388.1:0-4082 GCA_966112575.1 uncultured Chitinophagales bacterium | reverse complement strand
CCCGCGCCTACGTGGAGCGCCTGGTGATGCCCACGGTGATCGAGCCCCTGCGCGAGGAATGGGAAGCCGCCCGCACCGCCGCCGTGATCCTCGAAGAAGGAAACGATATCGAAGGCGCCCGCAAGGAAGTGGAGGCCTTTCACCGCCGCCTCTGCTCGGTGCGTATCCTCGACCCGGCCTGCGGCTCGGGCAACTTCCTTTATGTAACCCTCGAACACCTCAAGCGCCTCGAGTCGGAGGTGACCGAATACCTGCGCCATTTCCCCGGGCAGATCGGCCTCGATATGAGCGGCGCCTATACCGTAACCCCCGAGCAGTTCCTCGGCCTGGAGATCAACCCGCGGGCGGCGGCCATCGCCGACGTGGTGCTCTGGATCGGTTACCTGCAGTGGCATTTCCGCACTTCGGGCGATGCCCAACGCCTCGACGATCCCATCCTCCGCGCCTATGGCAACATCCGCCAGCAGGATGCGGTGCTGGCCTACCGCGAACGCTCACCCCGCCTCGATGCCGAAGGAAAGCCCGTGACCCGCTGGGACGGCGTGAGCACCAAACCGCACCCCGTTACGGGACTGGAAGTGCCGGATGAATCGGCGCGCATCCCGGTTTATGATTACCTCGATCCGAAGCCGGCCGAGTGGCCGGAGGCGGAGTTTATTGTGGGCAATCCGCCGTTTATAGGAACGGCACGTATGCGAGAAGCACTTGGAGACGGCTATACTGAATCATTAAGAACTGCTTACAGGGGGGCTGTCCCAGAAAGTGTTGACTTCGTAATGTTCTGGTGGTATAAGGCAGCTGAGTTATTGCGTGCTGGAAAGATTGAACGCTTTGGCTTCATAACTACGAATAGTCTTAAGCAAACTTTTAACCGCCGTTTGGTCGAGGAACAAATGGCAGCGTCTCCGAAACTCTACCTAACATTTGCTATACCAGATCACCCTTGGGTTGACAGTGCCGAAGGCGCCGCAGTTCGCATTGCAATGTCAGTGGCGTCAATTAAAACAAGTTTAGGAAGGCTACTACTTTCGCAAAAAGAAACTAGCAACAATTCAGGCGAAATATTAGTTGCCCTTAGTGAAAAAACTGGTACAATACAGGCAGACTTAACCATTGGTGCCGAAGTATCGAGCGCAAAGGCCTTATTAGCATCTTCAAATTTGTCAAGCAGAGGATTTGAATTAGGTAATGCGGGTTTCATTATCACTAAGAATGAAGCTGTCAATCTTGGATATGGGAGACTTGAACTAATTAATCACATTCGTCAATATAGGAACGGCAGAGATATAGCCGGTGTGCCGAGACAGGTCTTTGCTATAGACATGTACGGAGTTGACGAAGATGAATTGATGAAGCTGCACCCGGCAGTTTACCAGCATCTACTTAATCTAGTCAAGCCAGAACGAGATACAAACAGAGATGACAAACTAAAAAAGTACTGGTGGCTCCATCGTCGATCGAGGGAAGATCTGCGGAACGCCTTGAACGGACTGAAGAAGTATATTGCTACAGTTGAAACATCGAAGCATCGCTTCTTTGTTTTTCTCAACAAGTCAATCCTTCCCGACAACATGCTCGTAACGATTGCTTCCGACGATGCACTTGTATTAGGCGTATTGTCAAGTAAACTTCACATTGCTTGGGCATTGGCTACCGGAGGCACACTTGAAGATCGACCACGCTATAACAAAACCCGCTGTTTCGAAACCTTTCCCTTCCCTACCCCCACCGAATCCCAAAAGCAAACCATCCGCGAGCTCGCCGAACAGCTCGATGCGCACCGCAAAAACAGGCAGGCCCTGCATCCCGCGCTCACGATGACCGATATGTACAATGTGCTGGAGAAGCTGAAGTCGGGCGAGGCACTCAACAAGAAAGAGCAGGGCATCCACGAGCAGGGTCTGGTGTCGGTGCTGAAGCAACTCCACGAAGAACTCGACAAGGCGGTGGCCGAGGCCTATGGCTGGCCGGCGAACCTGTCGGAAGAAGAAATCCTCGAACGCCTCGTGGCGCTCAATGCCGAGCGGGCCGCCGAAGAAGCGCGGGGCCTCGTCCGCTGGCTTCGTCCCGAGTACCAGAACCCCTCGGGTACGCAGCAGGCCGGCCTGGCCGTGACCACCGAGGAAACGAAGACGAAGGCCGTGGAAGGCGAGGCGCTTCCCTGGCCCAAAACGCTGGCGGAGCAGGCCCTCGCGGTGCAACGCCTCGTGCAGGCCGCAGCGGGCACTGTAACGGCGGAAGAACTGGCCCTGCAATTCCAGCTGAAGAAAAACGAACAGGGCAGGGCAACGGAAGCGATCCATAACCTGCTCGACACCTTCGCACAACTTGGCCTCCTGCGCGCCCTGGGCAAAGGGCAGTTCGTTCGTTGAGCGAATCATTCATCAAGCGGGCGGAGCTGTTGTACTACAGCCCCGTCCGCTTGTTTTTTTATTGCCCCGATTTGCGCCTTCCTCAGCAGGAACCCCTATCTTCCCGCCCTCCGACTAAATGCCTGCCGCCGACGTGCTGAACGCGCGACCGGATCTTCTTGATCCGTAGCACAAAAACGGCGGGCGCTCTCCAGCCTATTCCGCATTCCAGTTGCCTGTTTAGAACCACTACGTCAGATCCTTCCGACCGAAGAGCCATTCACCCTTAAACCCATACTTGCATGCGTATGTTCTACACCGCTACGCGAACCCTTGTTCGCGCCCTTACCCTATCGCTTAAAAAAACAGCCCTTCCCGCGCTGTTGGGCCTGGGAATGGCCAACACCGCCTCGGCCCAGTACACCCAGAATTTCGACACCATCACGGCTACCGGCACCGCCTCGTACAACAACCTTCCCGAAGGCTGGGGTATTTATGAAGTGGGCACCGGCACAGCGGCCGATGGCCGGTACGTGGTGAACAATGGCTCCAACAATGCCGGCAATGCCTACAGCTATGGCGCCACCGGCAGCACCGACCGCGCCCTGGGCACCCTCGGCTCCGGCGGCAACTCGCCCACCATCGGCGCGATCTTTTTCAACGAAACGGATTTCGTGATGACCTCCGTGACCGTCTCCTTTACCATGGAGCAATGGCGCTTCGGGGGTGTCAACACCACCACGCGTCCATCGGGCACGCCCGACATCGTTCCCTTCAGCTACAGCCTCGATGCCACCAGCATCAGCAATACGGCGCCTGGCACCTGGGTGGCCGTGCCCCAGCTCAACCTCGTTTCCGTGATCACTTCAGGAACGGCAGCGGCCCTCGATGGCAATGCAGCCGCCAACCGGCAGGTGATCACCTATACCATTACCGGCTTGTCCATCGCACCCGGCGGGAGCATCCTGATCCGCTGGGCCGACTCCGATACGCCCGGCTCCGATGACGGCCTGTCGATCGATGATTTCTCCATCTCTGCAGGACTCGCACCGGGCGTGCTTTCGAGCGGGGCTACCAACACCGGAGGCGGTGGCGGCGGTGGTGGCGGCACACCTCCTTCCGGCACCTCTACTTCCACGCCCATCTTCCAGCACCAGGTGGCTACCGACAGCGGCTTCCTGCACCTTTACGGCAACCTCCATGGGCACTCGACGCATTCCGATGGCCGTCCGTCGACCGGGCAGCCGATCGATGACTACAACTATGCACGCACCGTTCTCGGCATGGACTTCCTCGGCATTTCCGAGCACAACCATTCCACTGCCGGATTGCAGATCGCTGATTACAAGATCGGCTACCAGCAGGCGGAAAACGTAAATGGACAACCCAATTCCGCGGGCCTTCCCTTCCTTGCCCTGCACGGCATGGAGTGGGGCACGATCTCCGGCGGCGGGCACGTGCTGGTCTATGGTTTCCGCGACTCCCTCATCAACTGGGAAGCGGGCAACTATGACATCCTCGTGAATAAATCGGACTACCTCACGCTCTTCGATACCGTGCGCAAGCACATCGGCGCCTTCGCCACGCTTGCCCACCCGAATTCAGGCGATTACACCGGCCTCACCGGCGGTTACAAGGGTGTTGCCGACAGCGCCATCGTAGGCGTGGCCATCGAGTCAGGACCGGCATTTTCGACGGCTACCAATTATTCCGACTACCCGGCTTCGCTGG
>CBHWDR010000387.1:0-4095 GCA_966112575.1 uncultured Chitinophagales bacterium | reverse complement strand
CTGCATAGCCGCCGGCCTGAATTGCCAGCTGGATACAGCGCCGCATATAGAGTTCGTGTCCCTGCATGTGAAAGGCGCCAAAAATAAAGAAAGGTTTAGGTTTGCCCCATGAATCTCCAGGAAGCCAGCCATTCGCTCCAGACGTCGCTCAGCGCCATCTACGATCCTACCGAGGCGGCCGCCATCACGATCCTCGCATTGGAACACCTTACCGGCCTTTCCCGTTCGGAGCAGAGCCTCCACAAAACCCGGGCACTGTCCCTGGAGCAGGAAGCGGCATTGGCCGAAGTAAGTGTACGCCTGTTGCAGCATGAACCGGTGCAATACATCATGAACAAAGCCTGGTTCTATGGAATGGAGCTCTATGTGGACCAGGATGTGCTCATTCCGCGGCCGGAAACGGAAGAGCTGGTCGACTGGATCGTGAAAGACGTGAAAGCGGAGGGCGTCCGGGTTTTCGAGCGCCAGCCAGCCCAGACTGATAAAACAGCTACGCTAAAGATTATGGATGTGGGCACGGGCAGCGGATGCATCGCCCTGGCCCTGAAGAAAGCCATGCCGCTGGCGGAGGTATGGGGTTGTGATTTCAGCGACCGCGCCCTGAACATTGCCCGGCGCAACGGCTCGGAGCTGGATATCCGCGTCGACTTTCAATCGGTGAACTTCCTTGACCCGGCACAGCAGAAGCATCTGCCCACCGTGGACATCATCGTCAGCAACCCACCCTACGTACCCCTGAGCGATAAGGATAGCATGCAGCCCAACGTGGTGCAGTTCGAGCCCCACATGGCCCTCTTCGTCGACAACAACGACCCGCTCCTCTTCTACCGCGCCATCGCCCAATTCGGTAAGCATCGCCTTCACGCCGGCGGTACCATCTACCTCGAGATCCACGAGAACCTCGCAAAAGAAGTCGTATCCCTCTTCAGCCGCGAAGGCTATTCAAACATCGAAGTACGCACCGACATGCAGGGAAAAGAGCGGATGGTGAAAGCGAGGAGAATCACGAATATTAAATAAGAAATAAGGAATGTTGAAGTGCAGTGAAGTGAAGAGTAAAGAACTAGGAGCAAGAAATGAGGGAAACTAAGAGTTAGGAGCTAGAAAGATGCGAACAGTTAAGATTGGTAATGGGTGATAAGTTTTTTTCATTCGAGGCGCAAGAAAAATTAAGCAAAAGAAAAGATCTGCCCGACGAAGCCTCGACGAAGTCAGAAACAAGGAATGTCAAGAGGAAATACTTCTAAACGATCAATGCCTCGCACCAAAAAGCCATTTGGCAATCGTTAGGAAGGGTTGCTAATAAATAAAACCTCCGTGTCTCTCTGTGCCTTGGTGTCTCCGGGGTTCAAAAAGCAGGGTGAGAACCATCCCTCATGGAGCCCATTCCCGAATTCCCTCACTTGATATTCACCGCTTTCTTCACCTTCAGCCGCTCGGCGATATTCAGCACACGGAAAACCTCACCATAGGAAGCGGCCGTATCGGCATTGATGATCACGGAAGGCGTATCCACCGTCTGGCGGGCCTTCTCCACCTGCTGGCTGATCAGGGAGTCGATCAGCGTTCCGTCTACCGGGGCGGAGCCGATAAAGAAGTTATTGTCCTTGTCGATGCTCACGATGATGGTCTGCTTGGCGCGGGTATCCTTTGTTCCCTTGGGGTTGTTCACCTTTTTCAGGTTCGGGTTGGCCAGCGTAGATGCGATGAGGAAGAACAGCAGGAGGATGAACAGGATATCGTTCAGCGGACCCGTGTGGATCTCGGTATGTGCTTTCAGTTTTCTGCGGATGTTCATGACCAGTGTTTTTTAAAGGGTGACCAGAACATTAACGCGTAGGCTCCTGCAGGATGTCGAGGAACTCCGAGCTGGCAGCTTCCATTTTATTAGCGGTCTTATCAACCTGCGTGCTCAGGTAATTATAGGCCACATAGGCCAGGAGACCGATGATCAGACCCGTAGCCGAAGTGATCATCTTCGTATAGATACCATTGGCCATCGTCTGGATGTTGAACTCCGAACCGGCAGCCAGTTTGTAGAAGAGCTGGAACATACCCACGATGGTACCCAGGAAGCCGAACATGGGGGCGATGCCGGCGATCAGCGAGAGGATCGAAAGGTTGCGCTCCATGTTGTAGAGCTCCAGCTTTCCGACGTTCTCCATGCTGCGCTCGATGTTCTCGATGGGCTTGCCAATGCGCTGGATGCCTTTGTCGATGATGCGTCCGACGGGGTTGTTGGTATTCTTGGCAAAAGAACGCGCGGCGCTCACATTGCCGTTCACGATATGATCGCGAATGATATTCATGAAATTGCCTTCGATACGCGAAGCGTTACGGATGGCGATCATCCGCTCGAAGAAAACATAAATGGTCAGTACGAAGAGCAGGGCCAGCGGCACCATGATCCAGCCCCCGAGGGTAAGCAGTTCTACCAGCGAAATATTTCCATCCTGATTGCTGTCGGCAACGGTTGCAGCCGCCTTGGTCGAATCTACGATCTGTAGCAGGTTGATCATACGGTTTTTGTCTTTTACGCGGTAAATGTAACAGAATAGGTCCAATAACGCCGGGGCACGGCCGATATTTTGCCTTCGAACCAGTTTTAACAAAGGCGCGCCAGGTAAGGCGCATCAACGGTATTGGCACCTGCGAAAGGAGTAGAAACAGCAATGCCGGTCTCCCGACCGGCATTCCACTATTTTTCAAGGAAATCACTCCTTTGTGCCGGCCGGCTTCATCATCAGCGCCTGGATCTGCCGCATGGTCTTTTCCATGCCTTCCGACGAACCGTCGAGAAAGATCACATTGCCTTTGCCGTATTCGGCGAAATTCTTGATCGCCTCGGTCCACATGGAGAAGAGGATCACGTTGGTATCGAGGTTGGCCTGCTTCATCTGCTCGGCCGCCTCGGTCATGCCGCGGGCCACTTCCTGGCGGAAGAGCGCCACACCCTGTCCACGCAACCGGGCTGCCTCGCGCTCGGCCTCGGCGGCGATCTTGATGGCATTGCCTTCGGCTTCCGCGCCCTTGGTCTTGGTAATGAGAAGGGCCTGGCCTTCGTTCTCGGCAGCAGCCTTGAGGTTGTTCGAAGCCACGACCTTGCTCATCGAGTCGATGATGGCTTTGTCGAAGGTGATATCATTGATCTGCAGGTCGAGCAGGTGATAGCCCCACTCTTCCAGTGTATGGTCGATCTCCACTTTTACGTACTCCACGATCTCGCGGCGCAGCCCGAGCACTTCGGCCTGCTTCTTCGTGGCCACGAAGGAGCGGATATTGCCTTCGATCGTACGCACGAGGGCCTGCATCAGCTCGCGCTCGCTCATGAACTTGAAGGCAACTTTCTTGATCGTCTCCTCATCGGCATTCTGCACCGCGAAGAGCAGCATGCTCTTGAAGTAGACATTCGCCTGGTCCTGGGTCACTGCCTGGAACTCCATCTCCACAGAGCGGTTCTGGATGGACACTTTCTTGTGCAGCTGCTCCAGAACAGGGATCTTGAGGTTCAGTCCCGGCCGCACGATCCGCTGGTAACGCCCGAACATGGTGATCACACCGATGTATCCCTGGTTGATGGTAAACAACCCGCTGAAGACAATGAAGAGGATCAGGAGGATCCACCAATAACTGGCAATGAAATTCACGATGGGGTTCGCATCGGTCTGTAGGAGGAAGAACATGGTTGATAGCTTTGGTTCTAAAGATAGGCGGGAATGAGCAAATTCGAGAATGGGTGAATTCGAGAATGGTGGCTCCATTGGGCGTGATCCTTACCTTTTTTTGAACCACGGAGACACGAAGGCACAAAGAGACACAGAGGCTTTTATTTAAAGCAATCTTTTCCTAACGGATGCCTTCAGGCTTTTTGGTGCGAGGCATAGATCGTTTAGAAGTATTTTCCCTCGATATTCCTAGTTTCTTGTTCCCGACTTCGCTAAAGCTATGTCGGGCAGGCTTTATTCTTTATTTCCCTTGAGGTCGCGTAAGGTGCCTCTTGCGTAGGTTGCGCCCCGACGGGGCACATGAGGTTTGAGGGTTCCTTGTTGTCCCAGGGCTGTCCCGTCCCGAACGTTCGGGAGGTCGGGACCCTGG
>CBHWDR010000386.1:0-4111 GCA_966112575.1 uncultured Chitinophagales bacterium | reverse complement strand
TTTCCCTTCGACCCCAACACACTCGACGAAGCGGGCTGGGTCCGCCTGGGGCTTCGGGCCCGGACCGCGGCTACCATTGTGAAATACCGGTCGAAAGGCGGGCGCTTCCGCCACCCGGAAGACCTGCAGAAGATCTGGGGACTGCCGCCCGGCTTTTACGAGTCGGTCAGGTCATTCATCCGCCTGGAGTCGCCATCCGCGCCCGCTTATCCTTCCTATACGGAGAACAGGCCGGTCAGCCGAAACTTCGAACGCAAAGCACCGGTCGCTGTTGGCATCAACACGGCCGATACCAGTGCCTGGATCGCGCTACCCGGCATCGGGAGCAAGCTGGCGGCCAGGATCGTTGCCTTCCGCGAGAAGCTGGGTGGCTTCGTGAGCATCGAGCAGGTAGCCGAAACCTATGGGCTCCGCGATTCCACGTTCCAGCAGGTGCGCGGCCTCCTCCGCCTCGATGGGGAGGTGCGCCCGATCGATCTCAACACGGCCACCGTTGAGCAGCTCAAGGAACATCCCTACATCCGCTGGAATGGAGCAAAGGCCATTGTTGCTTACCGGCAGCAGCACGGTAAATTCACCTCTGTTGCCGACCTCCGCAAGATCAACCTATTCGATGAGGGCACGGTTCAAAAGCTGCTGCCTTACCTGCGGCTCGGGGAAGTTGATTAAATTGGAACATGCGTACGTTCCTCTTTTCTTTCCTGCTCCTGCCCCTTTGCCTGCCGGCGCAGAAGCTGATCCGGGTCAGCGACAGCCTGGTCGCCCATGCCGACCGCTACGAAGCAAAGATGAAGGGCAGCAAGGCATTGGTCAGCTATCCTTTCGACAGCTTTTATGTGAGCAGCTCCTGGGATACCTGGGAAACCAGCGTGTTGCACATTATCCGGTTGAAGCCGATCCGTTTCGAGTCGGGCCCGACGCGCCAGTCGCGGACCAGCTTTTCCTTCGTTTTCACCAATGGGAAGGAAGACACGGCGTTTGTGATCGGCCTTCCGCAGGACCGGCGCCTGCCGACGTTCGCATTCCAGAGCAAGGGCAGGTATGAGGAGGCGATCCAGACCCAGCAGGTATTTACGGCCTATATCCGCCTGGCCGGTGACACCGCCGTGTGGCAGCTGGTTACCCAGGAAACGGTGAACACCTGGAAGGGGGAACCGGTCAAAGGCTACATCACGGATGGGCAGACCGAGATCCGGATCGGGGAGATCGACCGGATGGAGAACGGAAAGAAATCGATCGTTCCCTTCCTGGGTGCGGAGCTGTATGCCGACGGCCTCGCAATTGGCGCCGTGCAGTTCCAGTCGGTGCTCCGCCCCATGATCTGGCTGCGGAGGGACCTTGACCGGAAACAGCGGTTCCTCCTGGCCGCCATTGCCGAAACACTTCTCATCTCACAGGCAGAGAAATACGAGGAAAGCAATATCCGGCAATAGGAACCGGTTCCAGTTAGGTAAAATGCAAGAGTCCCGACTGGAGGTCGGGACTCTTAAAGCTATGTACGTGGAATCTGAAATTAAGCGATCTCCACATCAGCGCCAGCTTCTTTCAGCTTGGCAGCGATGTCTTCGGCAGTTGCCTTGTCCACACCTTCTTTAACGGGCTTCGGAGCGCCGTCAACGAGGTCTTTCGCTTCTTTCAGACCGAGGCCTGTCAGGTCTTTCACGATCTTAACAACGTTCAGCTTCGAAGCGCCAGCGCTCTTCAGGATCACGTTGAAAGAAGTTTTCTCTTCAACAGCAGCTGCGCCGCCGCCACCGCCTTCAGCAACAACTACAGCAGCAGCTGCAGGCTCGATGCCGTACTCGGATTTCAGAAAATCAGCCAGTTCCTGTACTTCTTTTACAGTGAGGCCTACCAGTTGTTCTGCAAGATTTTTAACGTCTGCCATTTTGATTAAATTTTTTCCGGCTTCATCTCCCAAAGTTCGTTTGAAAGGGATCCGTCGGAGGGGTTTTAAAAAAATTTGCCTTTGTTGACCCTCAGGCCTGGGTTTTTATTTGAAGCTTCTGGCTTTTCGCTGCGCGCAGCTAGTGGCCAAAAGACAAGAGCCAATTACTCAGCTGCAGGTGCTTCCGGAGCCGAAGCCTCGGGAGCGGCAGGAGCGTCACCACCTTCAGCTGCAGGAGCTTCGGTAGTTGCTTCGGCGGTAGCGCCGCCTTTCTCGTGGTGATGCAGCAGGGCAGCCAGGACGCGCTTCGCAGGCGACTGGAGCAAGCCAATAACTTCACCGATAAGCTCATTCTTCGTCTTGATCTTCGTGAGCGTCTTCAGGTTGTTGTCGCCGGTGTAGATATCACCATTGATGAAGGCAGCCTTCAGTTCTGGCTTCTCGCCCTTGCTTGCGTCGCGGAACGAAGAGATGATCAGTGCAGGCTCCTTGGGGTTCTCGGAGAACAGCAGGGCAGTAACGTTGTTCAGGGAATCGAACATACCGGCATACTGCTCGTTGCCCAGCGACTCGAGGGCCTTCTTGATCAGGGTGTTCTTCGCCACTTTCATTTCCACGTTCTTGTCGAAGCAAGCGCGGCGAAGCTTGGAAACCTGGTCTACAGACAGGGATTCCGTATTGGTAACATAGAAGTTGTTGTACTGAGAGAACTTGCCCTTCAGCACTTCGATCACTTCATTCTTTTGTTCTTTAGTCATGATGATTTTTTTGTTTCCTTTTCAGCCCGAACGGGTCGAGGATCGAAGGATTAGTGAACAAAACCTTTTGTATCGATGGTGATGCCGGGGCTCATGGTCGAAGCCAGGGTCAGGCCTTTCAGGTAGGTACCTTTGGCGGTTGCCGGCTTGGCTTTGATGAGCGCGTTGATCAGCTCCTGGGCGTTGCCGACGATCTTCTCGGGGGAGAAGGATACGCGGCCGATGGAAGCATGGATGATACCCGCTTTGTCGACCTTGAAGGCGATCTTACCACCCTTCACCTCATTCACTGCACCCGCTACATCATTGGTAACGGTACCGGTCTTGGGGTTGGGCATGAGGTTACGGGGACCGAGGATCTTACCGAGACGGCCGATCTTGGGCATCACCGCAGGGGTAGCGATGATCACATCCACGTCGGTCCAGCCACCTTCGATCTTCTGAACGAATTCGTCCAGGCCAACGAAGTCGGCGCCGGCGCCTTTGGCTGCAGCTTCCTGGTCGGGGCCACAGAGTACGAGAACGCGCTTGGTCTTACCTGTACCGTGAGGAAGGGTAACCGTGCCGCGGATAGCCTGATCGGCTTTCTTGGGATCTACGCCCAGGCGGATATGCAGGTCAACCGATGCATCGAATTTGGTGGTGTTCACTTCTTTCACCAGTGCAGACGCGTCTTTCAAGGAGTAAACCTTGTTGGCGTCCACCTTCGAGTTGGCTGCTTTTCTTTTTTTAGGAACAAATGCCATTTTGAATCTTTTTAAGTCGTGGGTCCGTAGACAGGCGAAGGAAGACAGGAAATAATAGGTTTTATTTCTGCCAGGGAGCTGCACCTTCTACAGTGAGTCCCATGCTGCGCGCCGTACCGGCCACCATGCTCATTGCGCTTTCCAGTGTGAAAGCGTTGAGGTCAGACATTTTGTCCTTGGCGATCTCTTCGACCTGGGCCCAGGTTACTTTGCCTACTTTCTGGCGGTTCGGCTCTTTCGAACCGGACTGGATCTTGGCGGCATCCTTCAGCTGAACGGCTGCGGGAGGCGTTTTGATGATGAAGTCGAACGACTTGTCGGAATACACCGTGAGGAGAACGGGAAGCACTTTTCCCATCTTGTCTTGTGTCCGGGCGTTGAACTGCTTGCAGAATTCCATGATGTTCACACCTTTGGAACCCAGCGCCGGACCGATCGGAGGTGCGGGGTTGGCCTGGCCACCCTTGCACTGGAGCTTTACGTAGCCCGTGATTTCTTTTGCCATTTTCTGTGATTTATTGGTTCTAGCGACGTTTCATCTCCGCGACTACTCCGTCTCCCAAATTCATCTTCTGCCCTTCCCTTTCGGGACAGGGTCCGTTTCTACGGAATCAAAGAAAGAACTGATTGGGGCCGCAAAACTAAGGATTTTCCGGGAAATGGAATATAAAATTCCTGTTAAGGGCGGGACAGTATTCAAAAGGGGTGAGTGCTAGCCT
>CBHWDR010000385.1:0-4120 GCA_966112575.1 uncultured Chitinophagales bacterium | reverse complement strand
GGTTTATATCGGCGCGCTCTTCTTCCCCCTCATGGACAAGGATGCCGCGCATCATGCGGCCATCGCCCTGCACATGTATGAAAACCACGACTGGGTAAGCCTCATCGACCGGCAGAAAGATTATCTCGACAAGCCGCACCTGCTGTTCTGGTCAACGCTGGCCAGTTTCAAGGTTTTCGGGATCACCACCGTTGCGCATCGCCTGCCCGCCATCCTCTATGCCCTCATATCTCTTGTGAGCGTATACCGGCTTTCCCGCCATCTCTCCGATCGCAAGACCGCCCTGCTCGCCCTGCTGACGCTGGCCACGGCCCAGGGTTTCATCTTCGCCATCAACGACGCCCGTATGGAAACACCCATCAGCGCCGGCATCACCCTCGCACTCTGGCAGCTGATCGTGTACACCGACCGGCAGCGCTGGATCAACCTCATTGGCGGAGCGGTTGGACTGGCCATTGCTTTTTCCACCAAGGGTTGGCTCGGACCGGTGGTAGCGCTCATCGGCGTCTTCTTCCACATCCTTTTCAACAACCGCTGGAAAGTGCTGCTGCAGCCGAAAACCTGGGTGATCCTTCCGGTATTTGCCCTGCTCATCAGCCCCGTGGTCTACGCGTATTACCTACAGTACGACCTACATCCCGAGAAAGTGATCCGTGGCCAGTCACATATTTCCGGGGTGAAGTTCATCCTCTGGAACCAGCTTTTCGAACGCTACACCGGCTTCGATGAGGGTGGCAGGAACAGCTCTTATTTTTTCCTTTACCACACATTTATCTGGGCCTTCTTTCCCTGGAGCATCATCGCCTACGCCGCCGTGGTGTTCTGGATCCGCCGCATCATCCGGAAGAAATGGAGTTCGCCCTTCCTTTTTGCCGCGGCAACCTTTGCTTTTGTGCTGGTGACCATCTCGGCTTCGAAATTCAAGATGCCCCATTACATCGTGATGTTCCTGCCCTTTGCTGCACTCTTCACAGCCCCGTATCTACGTTGGGTTTTTTCAAAAAGAAACCTGGCCCGTGGTTACCTCACCCTGCAAATGATCCTTACGGGACTGCTCTTCCTGGCCATGCTCCTGCTGAATGGCTACTTCTTCCCGCCGGTAAATAATTATTTCGTGATCGTTCTGGGAGCGCTGGGCATCGTGGCCTTTGTTCGCTACTTTTTCCACAGGAGCCGAAACGGGGGGATCAAAATGGTGCTCGTCAGTGCCGGCTTTTCGATCCTGTTCAATTTCTTCATGAACTATAATTTCTTTCCCCAACTGATGACCTACCAGGGGGGGAATGAACTTGTGAAGAAAATGAAGAAGGAAAACATCCAGATCCCCGACAGCTCGATCGTTTCCCTCGACATCCATGCCCACAGCTTCGATTTCTACCGCGGGCATAATTATCCCATCGTGGATGTGACCAGGTTGGATTCCCTCTATCCTTCGGTGAAGGACAAGTATTTTGTGGTGACGCGTTATTTTAAAAACTATGTCGAAGAGCGTGGTTACCGCGTAGAGCCCTTGGTCTCCCAACCCGATTATAATGTGGCGGTGCTGAAGTTGCCCTTCCTGAACCCCAAAACCCGCGCGCAACAACTCGATACCATTTCCCTCGCCCGCATCTATCGCAATAACTAACTATTCGATAGCACATCGAACGCAAACAAAAGACGCCCTATTAGGGGCGTCTTTTCATATCATGGAAGACAATCTGCGAAATCATCATCATCAGCTTGATCTGCGTTCAAAGATCTCCTTGTTCACCGGAAAGAGGATAACGAGGAAGAAGATGAGTGCCGCGCCGCATTCGAGCAGTTCGGCATTTTTTCCGTCAGGGATCAGTTGGGCTGCGGCCGCCATCAGGGCAAAAGCGATGATCTGGTACACACGGGGCACGGGCACCGCGCTTCGGTTCAGGAAGCCATTCCACCATTGGCTTTTTTTATAGAGGATGGGGAAAACAACCAGGTAAACGGTCATCCCGATGAACAGCACGATGGTGATGATCCGGTTGACTTTCACGCCACCTACCATCATGTTGTGCAGGTTGGTCTCACCTTGGGCATTGTTCTCTTTAAAATATTCCGAGCTCTGGATCCCGAGCAGCCGCTGTCCCCAGGAGATCTCTTCACCGGCTACGATAAAGAGAAAGCTTGCCAGCAGCAGGGTAACGAGAAGAAACCACCAGCTGCGCTTTCCGATCAGGCGGAAGAAGCGGCTGATGGACACGACGAAGCCCAGCATCAGCCCCAGTACCGTACCCCATTCGATGGCGTGGTCTTCAGCTACATATTCAAGGAAACGTTCCCGGTTGGTAAAGAAGGTGAGGTAGCCGATCGAAAGCATCACCAGTACCAGGAGCAGGGTGAGGAGCTCGATCACAGAAAGTTTTCGGTTCATGGAGCAGTCTTGATCAGCAAAGAAACGAAGGAAGCCCGACATCGGCCGGGCTTCCGCTTGGTGCAGATGAATTTAAGATGTTGCTAACGCTTAGAATTTTCGCAGGCGTTCCACCGCTGCCTGCAGGGTCTCTTCTTTTTTGGAGAAACAGAAACGCAGCACCCCGTTATTCACTTCTTTCTGGTAAAAAGCTGAAACCGGGATCGTGGCCACACCCGCTTCCTTTGTCAGGCGCACGGCGAAATCTTTCTCGCTTTCATCGGTGATGCCTTCATAGGAATAGAGCTGGAAATAGCTTCCGTATGAAGGAAGCGGCTTCAGGCGGGTGGCCTGCATCAGCTCCTGGAAATAATCCCGCTTTTCTTGCAACTGGCTGCCGAGCTGCAGGTAGTCTTCGCGTTTTTTCAGGTGCGTGGCAAGGGCCACCTGCTTCGGTGTATCGCAGGTGAAGCAGTTGAACTGGTGGATCTTCCGGAACTCTTTCATCAGCGATTCGGAAGCGATGGCATAACCCAGCTTCCAGCCGGTGCAGTTATAGACTTTTCCGAAGGAGAAGGTTACGAAGCTCCGTTCCAGCAGGTCGGGATGGCGAAGAATGCTCTGGTGTTGCTTGCCGTCGAAGATGAGGTGCTCATACACTTCATCGGAGATGATGATGATCCGGGTATCCTGTACCAGGTTGCGCAAGGCTTCGATATCCGATTCCTCGAGCACACTGCCGGTCGGGTTATGCGGCGTATTGATCAGGATGGCTCTTGTCTTTTCATTGATCCGCTCCTTTACTTCCGTCCAGTCGATGGTGTAGCCGGGAAACTTCAGCTGAATGGGGACCACCTTCGCTCCATTCAGCTCGATGCCGGGGATGTAGGAGTCGTAGGCAGGTTCGAAAACGATCACTTCATCGCCGGGTTGCAGGATGGTGGTAAAGGCCGTGTAAAGCGCATAGGTACCTCCGGGGGTTATCGTGACCTGCGTATCGGGATGGATCCGGGTCTGGTAGAGGTATTCCACTTTCTCGGCAATGGCTTCCCGAAGCGGGATGTAGCCGTTCATGTGCACGTACTGGTTGTGGCCGGCCTTCATGGCTTCCGACACCAGGGCCACCAGCTCTTCGCTCATTGGGTAATCAGGAAAGCCCTGCCCCAGGTTGATGGCTTTGTGCTCGGCCGCAAGCGCACTCATGACCGTGAATATCGTGGTGCCTACATTAGGCAGCTTTGAAACAAGTTGAAGATCCAAGGGAAAGTATTTAGTCCGTAAAAATAAGATTGCCTATTGCCTACTGCCCATTGCCCACGATCGCCGTCGCTTCGATCTCGATGAGGAAGCCTTCACCGACCAGGCCCTTTACTTCGAGCATGGAGGTGGCCGGCTTGATGGAGGCGAAGAACGAGCCATGGGCCCTTCCATAATCATCGAAGCGGGAAATGTCGGTCACGAACATCCGGGTGCGGACCACATCGGCAAGGGATGCGCCGGCCTGCTGCAACACGCGTTCGATCTTTTCGAGGATGTACCGGGTCTGCCCGAACGCGTCGCCGGGAAACTGCACCTCGCCCTGCTCATTGGCGGCCACGGTGCCGCTGACTTCGATGTGGTTGCCCACTTTCACGGCCCGGCAATAACCCACCTGGTCTTCCCAGATGGCGCCGCTGCTATAGTTGGTTCTGCTGGACATATTTCACGGATATATTTTCCGGTTTGATCAGGGGCTGGCAATAGAAACGCAGC
>CBHWDR010000384.1:0-4132 GCA_966112575.1 uncultured Chitinophagales bacterium | reverse complement strand
ATCTCCCCGGAAATGCGGCCATCGCGGCCAATGACGATGCGGGTAGGCGTGGATTTGTCGGAACGGTTCTCGGCGATGATGTTGCCAAAAGCAGCGGAAAACCGGACGATATCGATCGCCGTAAGGGCTTCACCAGGTTTACCACCAATCGTACCTCTGATACCGGAAATGCTTTTGATCAATGCCACAGGAAAGAATTTTAAATAGCGATCCGGAACGAAGATCGTTTCGGATGGCGGGGAGCAAAAATAAGGTTTTCGGGGGTAGCCCCGGAAATTGAAAACCACGGCGGTCGGTTACTTTTGTAAAAAATTGGGAATGACCGCAAAAGCCTGGTATACCGAATGGTTCAACTCTCCTTTCTACCATCAGCTCTACTTCCACCGCGACGAAACGGAAGCCCAGCGGTTCATCCGTAACCTCATCGATCACCTGCATCCCGCCCCCGGCGCCCGGGTGCTGGACGTAGCCTGCGGCCGCGGGCGGCACAGCCGCTTCCTGGCTCAGCAGGGCCTCGATGTCACCGGCATCGACATTGCCCCCGATTCCATCACCTATGCGCAGCAGTTCGAGAGCGAGCAGCTGCACTTCTACCAGCACGACATGCGCCTCCCGGCCTGGATCAACTATTTCGACTATGCCTTCAATTTCTTCACCTCCTTCGGCTATTTCAATACCCGCCGCGAGCACGACGATGCGATGAGCACCATTTCGAAGAGCCTGAAAAGCGGCGGCACGGTGCTCTTCGACTACCTGAACGTGCATTACGTGGAAGAGCAGCTCGTGCACAACGAGGAACAACGCATCGGCGATACGCAATACGAGATCCACCGGTGGATGGACGAGCACCATTTCTACAAGAAGATCACGGTGACCGACCCCTCGCTCGATGGCCCGCATACCTATACCGAAAAAGTAGCCAAGCTCAGCCTTGGTGATTTCACCGATATGCTCTCCTTTCAGAAGATGCAGGTCGTGGAGGTCTTTGGCGACTACGACCTCGGAGCCTACGATGTTCGGAAGACGAAACGGATGATCGTTGTGGCGAAAAAATAGACCTCACCCCCAGCCCCTCTCCCAAGGAGAGGGGAGATAGATGATGCTTCAGATTTGCGAGTTTGCGTGGTTCAAAAGTTCAAAGGTTCAAATGTTGCTGCCTCTTGATCAACAAGCGAACTTCGCGAACCACGCCAACTCTTGAACTTTGGAACTTTTAAACGCTTAAACTATTTCTTGTTGTGCACCAGCATCCACCGGGCGGTTTCGTAGTAGGAGGAGGCCAGGACCGACATGCGTGCTTTGATGGAATCGGCTTCACGGGGAGTGAACTGGATGCCGGGCTTCAGGGAGTGCAGCTCTTCTTTCTGGAAATGTAAATTCTTGCGGAAATAATAATCATCCGTGATCAGGCCGATGCGGCCTTCGTCGTGCATGATGGTGAAGGCCAGGTTGGGGCCCTTGCCGTGGTAGACATCGCGTCCCAGGGTGGTATTGGTATACGGGATCCCCGCGATGCCGGCAAGCGTTGGCAGGACGTCGATCTGCGACACCACACCATCGCGACGCTCGGGCCGGATGAACTTGGGCGCGTAGAATAACAAGGGCACATGCTCTTCGGTCATCTGCTGTTCGGTCCATACCCGGGGATAGATCGTTTCCGCATTGCCCGATACGCCATGATCGCCAACGAAAACAAAAATGGTGTTGCTGAAGTAGGCTTCCTTTCTTGCCGCCTCGATGAACTGGCGGAAACAATAATCGGCATAGCGGAAAGCGTTGTACTCGTCTTCCGACTCAAAGCCGTTCTTCTTCAGTTCTTCGGCCGAGGGATGGAGGATGCGGAAACCGGCCGTATCGCCTTTGGGAATGGTAAAGGGACGATGATTATCTGCCGTCTGTACCACGGCGAAAAAGGGCTTTTGCTGCCTGGCGAACATCTTGTTGGCCTCCAGGAAAAGATCCTTGTCGGAGATGCCCCAGACGTTCACCGACTGGCAGTCGAACTTGCCTTCGGTCTTCATCTGCACCTCCTCGATATTCTTCACAAGACCCTCGAAATTATTGAAGGAAGGATCCCCGCCTAGGAAGTAGAACTTCTCATAGTCTTCAAAATCGTTGATGATCGTGCGCTGGTCGAGGGCCTGCGGGTTGCGGGTGGAGAATTTCGACAGCTGTACGTCGGGGATACCCGTGAGGGTGGCGAACAGGCCCCGGGCGGTAGAGAAATGCGGAGTGAAGCAACGCGAATAGAAGAGCCCGTTATCTGCCAACTGATTAAAGAAAGGGGTCGTGTTCAGCGGGTTGCCGCTCATGCTGCTCTTGTACATCGAGAAGGACTCGCACACGACCAGGACCACATTGGGTCGGCTGCCCTTTGCCGGGTCACCGGCGATCTGGCGGGTGAAGTCGAACCGTTCGCGATTAAAGCCCAGAACTTGCTGCATCAACGGGAATGCCGCGCGGGTGGCCGGTTCATCGTAGGCCGTAGCGCGGTTTTTCAGCGAGTAGAAAAAGTTCTGCAGGGGATTAAGCGCCAGTGCGGTCTTGAAGCTGTTGTTGAACTTGGTGGCTTCGTGCCATTTCAGCGGTTTCATTCCCACGTTGCCATAGAGAAAGAAGCTCAGCAGGAAGAGGGCCACGAGGAACCATTTACGGTCGTAGGGGATCTTCTTGCCATCGGTGCGGGCGGTCACATGCAGGTGCATCTTGCCGAAAGCGGCGCGAAGAAGGAGTACGGTGATCACCAGGCCCAGCAGCATCCAGACCAATGGGTAGGATTCCCAGAGCATGCGCGCCGAGATCCCGGGGTCTTCCATGAAGTTGAGCGCCGAAGCACCGAGGCGGGTGCGGTTATAGGAGAAGGCGCCGAAATCGGCAGCGAAAAAGAAGATGATGAAAAAGCTGACCAGGGCAAGGTACCAGGTCCAGAGCTTGCGGTTGCGCTTCGAATAGAACGGGGACCAGCGCGGCACCAGGCTCATCAGGATGATGGGCAGCAGCATCAGGGAGATCCAGCGAAGGTCGAAGCGAAGCCCGAGGAAAAAGGTCGGCCACATGTCGCGCACCCGCTCACCTTGGGGCAGGAAAGCGAAGAGCGTCACCACCCGGTAGGCCGTGAAGAGGCCCAAAAAGATCACCAGCAGGTTGAAGACCCACAGGAGCGTCTTTGGTATCCGGAAAGGCAAGAGCATAGGCGGTGGCGTATTGTTTCGGGAGATGCAACTGCAAAAAAACGAAATTCCCGCGCCAGTGCAAGCGTTTCTTCGATGGAGCGGACCTTAGCAGGGTTTAATGGGCGGAAATGGAGGTGGAGGGTTTGCGGAGTTTGCGAGGTTCGCGAGTTTGCGGAGTTCGCGGAGTTCGCTGAGTTGTCCTTAGTCTTACTCCCCTCTCCTTGGGAGAGGGGTTGGGGGTGAGGTCGTTCAATAGTTGGTACAGGGAAGCCGGGAGGGTTATGCCCGTTAGTTAGAAAGGCGAGGCGGGTAAGCCTGCGGTGAGAGATTTTCTGCATAAATACTGCTACTCCCTCCTGCTTTTCCGCCAGTTCCGAGCTCAGATGACTGCGGCAAAACAAACTTCGTGCTTCTTCGTGCCCTTCGAGTCTTGGTGGTTACAAAGCCCGTGCGTGAAGCGAACCGCTCAACAAATGCGATCTGCCATAAGTTGGCCAGTCTTGTATAGATTTGCGGCATGGACCCTTCGCGATTGGCCCTGACGGTCTGGCAACGACTCGAACACCTGGACCGCCAGTTCTTCGAGTTGCTGAACGGACGCTGGACCAACCCTTTCTTCGACTGGCTCTTTCCTTACTTCCGGCACTCGATGTTCTGGGCGCCGCTCTATTTATTCCTGGCCGTTTTCATGTTCCTCAATTTTGGCCGCAAGGGCGCCTGGTGGAGCCTCATCTTCATCTGCACGGTGGCCCTGACCGACCTCATCGGCACGCGTATCTTCAAAGAAGGCTTTGAAAGGCTGCGCCCCTGCCAGGATCCCGAGATGACCGGGCATGTACGTCTCCTGCTGCGGCAGTGTTCGGGTGCCTTCAGCTTCGTGTCGAACCATGCGGCCAATCACTTCGGGCTGGCCACTTTCGGTTACCTTACCTTCCGCAGCTATTTCCGCAAATGGATGC
>CBHWDR010000383.1:0-4164 GCA_966112575.1 uncultured Chitinophagales bacterium | reverse complement strand
ATACCCTAATACCCTAATACCCTAATACCCTAATACCCTAATACCCTAATACCCTAATCCCCGCCGTAGCCTTGGCGTAGGCGGGCTGCTTCACTCACATCCCAGCAATTCGCAAAGCTTGCGTTGCAGATCTTCGCCGCGCAGGTCTTTGGCGATGATGCGGCCGGAAGGATCGATGAGCATGTTGCCGGGGATGGACTGGATGCGGTAGAGCTGGGCAGCGGCATTGTTCCAGTATTGCAGATCGCTCACATGTGTCCAGGCAAGGCTGTCGGCCTGGATGGCCTGTACCCAGGGCTCCTTCTTCTGATCCAGCGAAACGCCCAGTACGGTGAAGTTCTTATCCTTGAAGCGATGGAAGGCTTTGACCACATTGGGGTTTTCGATGCGGCAGGGACGGCACCAGCTGGCCCAGAAATCCACCAGCACATATTTGCCGCGGAAGGAAGAAAGCGTGACCGGCTTGCCCGAGGTATCAGTTTGCGTGAAGTCGATCGACTCGGTACCGACTGCACCGATCTTGCTGAACGTGATATACTCCTGGAGCAGCTTTCCGTACTCCGAGCGCGCGAGGGAGGTGTCGAGCTTTTGGAAATTGCTTTCCATCCACAACACATCCGGCACCATGGAGCGCACCTGCCATAGGAGGAAGGGCGATACGTAGGAGGCGGTATGCGTACCCACGAAGGATTCGGTCTGCTGGCGAAGCACGCCGGTCACCTGTTCGTAGCTGCGGAGGAGGCTGTCGCGGCGGCCGGGGTCAGCTTCCCGCTGCAGGCCCATGGCCGTATAATTCAGCTGGGCCACGATGGGTGAGAAGACATTATTGAAGGCGATAAAATCATCGTTCGCCGGTGATCCTTCCACTTTGAGGCTGCGGATATCCTTGAGCGTTCCGCTCACCTGGATCGGCCTGTTCTCGAGGAAGATGTAGCGATCCTGTTCCTTGCCCATGGCAATGAAGTAAAGCCCGGGCTCGGGTACGGAACCCACCAGCCGGAAGCTGCCGCCGCGCGAGCTGTCGGAAGCGATCACCTTCCGGTCGTTGGAGGTCGACACGATTCGCACCAAGCCGTTGGACAGGCCGGCAACTTTGCCCGTGATCACAAAATGGGGCCCTTTAGGAGCATCGGCTTTTTTAATCACCGGCACTTTCTTCACAACCGGTGCGGGCTTCTTCCTGGTTTGCTGTGCGAAGCCCAGGAATGGAACCAGGGCAAAAAGGAAAAGGAGTTTTTTCATGATGCGGTTTGATGGCGTTGCTCCAGTACCTGTATCACGTCGGCCAGCGAGCAATCCTTGGCTTGCAATAATACGAGATAATGAAAGAGGAGGTCGGCGGCCTCATTCAGAAATAACGGCCTGTTAACGTCCTTCGCTTCAATCACCAGCTCTACCGCTTCCTCCCCTACTTTCTGCGCGATCTTGTTGATCCCTTTTCCAAAGAGCTGGCGCACATAGGACTTCTCGTCCGAGCTCTGACGGCGCAGGGCGATCAGCTGCTCGAGGTAATAAAGAAAATCATCCTTGTGGTTGCGTTCGCTCCAGCAGGTATCGGCGCCGGTATGGCAAACCGGGCCCGTAGGCTCGGCCTTGATCAGCAGGGAATCTTTGTCGCAGTCGAGCAGGATCTGGCGCAGCTTCAGCACATTGCCGCTTTCTTCGCCTTTCTTCCAGAGCCTTTTTTTCGAGCGGCTGTAAAAGGTCACTTCGCCCGTTTCTTCGGTCTTCTTTAGGGCCTCCGCATTCATGAACCCGAGCATCAGCACTTTTTGCGTGCGATAATCCTGCACTACGGCAGGAGCCAGTCCGTCGGCGTACTTGGTAAAGTCAACGTTCATGCGGTAAAAATACGGAAGAAGCGCGGGGACGGCGCTTACTGAAACTGGTAGGGCTTGAAGGTTTGCCAGTATTTATCCTGGTAGATATCGGCATCCAGGCGAAGCCGGTCGCCCCATTCTTTTTCCACCTGCATCAACACCCGAGAAGGCTGTCGGAAATCGCGGCAGGCAAAATAAGCCACCCGCCGGCCTTCGCCTGTATTGCGCACTACGAAGAGATTCCCCTCCTCGCCCGGAAGCAGCTGGATCATCTGTTCGTGCATCATATCCATGGCCACCCGCACTCCTTCAGCGGGGAGGCCATTCTCCAGTGGTTCGTAATTCACCTGGAGCTTGAGGATCCAGGGATGCGAAGCTTTGCGGTCCCATCCGAGGAGGGCGGTATTCGCGAGCAGCACCACCGTGTTGCCCTGCTGCGACTGTGCCTGGGCAACCGAAAACCGATCCTCATCCTTGTTGCGTTGCACGGCTTCGTATTTCTCCACGAATTCCTTTTGTCGCCAATGGAGGTATTCCCGGAGCTTGGCGATGGGGATCAACTCGCCTCCCGCCTTTTCTTTCCCGGTGATCGTCAGGTTATCGATGGTGATGGCAAAATCCAGCTCGCCGATAAAGCTGTCGAGAAAAATATAAACACCCTGGGTGATGATGGCCGCATTGGATTCGGTATAGGCATCATGGACCACAACGATATGGATCTCGTCGGGTCGCTGTGCATCAAGGATGGGATAGAAAAACAGGTCGCGATCACGGAAGTGCACACCCGATAGCTCGATCTTCAGATCGGCTGCTTCCTGCGGCTGCTTCAGGGCCGTGAACTTCCAGCCGCTCACCGGGGGCGCCTGGGCCACCAGGTCTTCGATGAAGGCGAAGATGCGAAGGTTGCCCGAGGCCGTGAAGATGAACTCAGCGGTCTGTGCATCGCTCATACCGGCCTCGCCGAATATGCCTTCCTGCAGGTCGGCCAGCTTCTCGAGAACCGGGTCCAGCACCTCAGCCTCCACGGACGTGCCGCGAAGCAGGGATTGATGCAAGCGCGCCTGCTCATTCCGGAACCAATTCCAGAATTCCGGGATGGTCCGGATGGGCTGCGGCTTCTTTTTGAACCAGCGGTTCAGAAAACTCATGTGTATCGGTTAAGCGGTAACCTAAAATAAGCCGATTCCCCGAACGGGTGAACTTATCTTCCGGTGTTTTTTTCGGAATTAACAGGAGATTTTCCCCGCCGAGGCGAGCTTATCGGCGCACGGCGATGCCTTTCGCTGCAAGAAAGGATTTAAGGTCGGGAATGGGGATGTCGCCGAAATGGAAAACACTAGCCGCCAGCGCAGCGTCCGCGTGGGCCTGTTCAAATACATCGGCAAAATGCTGCATGGTGCCGCCGCCGCCGGAAGCGATCACGGGCACCGGGAGGGCAGCTGACAGCCGGCGGGTGATCTCGTGCGCAAAGCCCGCCTTCGTGCCGTCGTGGTTCATGGAAGTGAGCAGGATCTCGCCGGCACCCAGGTCCACGGCCTCCCGAGCCCAGTCGAAACATTTGCGGTCGGTCTTCTGGCGTCAGCCTTTCAGTTAAACATACCATTCACCGTCTTCTTCCTGTTTCGTATCGATGGCCAGCACTACGCACTGGCTGCCTGCTTCTTTTGCGATCGCGGTAATGAGCTCGGGCTGGTTGAAAGCAGCCGTGTTGATCGAGATCTTGTCGGCGCCCGAACCCAGGAGCACAAGTACGTCGGCCAGTTCGTTGATGCCTCCGCCAACCGTGAAGGGGATATTGATGGTATGGGCGATCCGCTTCACCAGCTCGGCAAGGGTCTTGCGCTTTTCCACTGTGGCGGTGATGTCGAGGAAGACCAGTTCATCAGCCCCTTCCCGCGCGTAACGTGCCGCCAGCTCCACTGGGTCGCCCGCATCGCGCAGCTGCACGAAATTGGTGCCCTTGACCGTACGGCCATCTTTGATATCGAGACAGGGGATGATGCGTTTCGCGAGCATGAGTTGGGTATTAGGAATTGAGGTATTGGGTATTGGGTATTGGGGTACTAAGGAATTGGGGGTTGAGTCGATAAACAGGGTAATACTTTATTTAAATGATTTTAACTCTTCGAGCCGGATGCGTCCTTCGTAAATAGCCTTGCCGATGATCACGCCCTTGCAGCCGATCTCCGCGAGCTGGTGCAGGTCGTGGATGCCGCTTACGCCGCCAGAAGCGATGAAATGCAGGCCGGGGAATTTCTCCACGATGCTTTTGTATAAGGGGATGGATGGCCCTTCCAGCGCGCCGTCCTTGGCCACGTCGGTGCAGAAGATCTGCCGGATGCCT
>CBHWDR010000382.1:0-4165 GCA_966112575.1 uncultured Chitinophagales bacterium | reverse complement strand
GAGGTATTCCAGGTGCACGGCGGCTACGCTTCGCAAATTCGAATCGGAGAGATCGGTAAAGGAATTGGTCAGCGGGTTGAGCACCGGGTAGAGGCGCACCGGCTCATAGGCGATGGTGGGGATGAGGCGGAAGGGCGTGCGCTTATACAGCTCACGTGCCTGCTTCGGGATATCGGATGAAGGGAATTTCAATCCGAGATAGGAATCCATGCCTTCCTCCTTCACCTCGGCGATCACGTCGCCGCACCAGTCCTCGTCGAACTGGTAGACCATGATCTTGTCGAATCCCGATAGTTTCTTCAGCTCCTGTATGGCCAGTTCGCAGGCTTCCACCGTGGTCGCAGCCCTTTCCACGGCGGCCATGGCAAAACGCAGCTCCTGGTAGATGGACACAAAGGTCTCGTCGCTCACGCCTTTGCGCGGCTCCTTTTCGATCTCGATGATGTACATCGGACCGGAGACCTGCACGATCCCGAGAAAGCTTCCTCCGGGAAATGAAAAGGTAAACGGCAGCTTGCCCTGCGGCAGGGCGAAACGCCGGGAGAACGAAGCCGCTTGCTCGGCAGAGAGAAAATCCTCCAGCGAACGCGTTACCAGCTCGGCTGCCGGCAGGCCAAAAACCAGGTCGGCATTCTCGCTCGCCTGGAGGATGCGGCCACCCTCCCGCTGCACGATCAGGAGAACGCCATGCGGCTGAATGAGGTTGGTCTGATGCAGGGGCACACGCCCGCAGTATTCGGCTTCGTAGTTGACGGTAGGCTTCATGAATGGAGGGTTTGTTGGATCCAGGCGGAAAGACAGTCGAAGCTCGCGCGGGCGCTGCTGGCCATGCGATCGGCTTCGTCTTCCTGTGCATTGAGCAGGGAAAGGAAGCTGGTCCATTTCGCTCCTGTCTGCTCGCGGTAACCGGTGAAGAAATGAAGGTGCGCTTCGGTCAGCTGCAGGGCTTCGTTTTTCCGCAGCATATTGGCGATCATGCGCCCGCCAAGGGTTGATCCCTCAAGTACGTACAGCGCGCCTAGTGCCTGTGCGACCGAACTGATTTCCGGCAGGCGGCCGGCGAGCGGCAGGCTGCCCTCCATGCCCAGCGCCCGGAGGTCGAGCAGGATCGATCCGGAATTGCGCCGTTCGTCGATATCCGGGAGCAGGTCGGAACCAATGTGTTCGCGAATGCGCAGCTCCATCGGGTGAAAGAAGCCGTAGAACATACGGAGCAGGCGCGCATAGCCTTCGCGGTCATGCAGGGCCGTTAGATGCGGGAGGAGCATTTGCTCGGTCCGCGTATGGGCTTCCCCGGTCGCCTCCTTGATGGAGGCAGCCGCCGAAGCCGTTGGGGTTAAGGGCATCCGGTAAAATTAGGCCCAGAAACTTAAACAGAATGGAAGAGAATGTGAAAGCCTGGACACTGTGGCGATTATTCGACGGATTTGGCCTGCGCCACTTAGATTTGCCCCAATATGAATAGAAGCATGACCGACCTGGTCCAGGAGATGAACCAGCGACTGGAAAAAGTTTTTGAAGGCGGCGGCAAAAAAGCGATTGCCAAGCAGAAAGAAAAAAACAAACTCACGCCCCGCGAACGCATTGATTACCTCATCGATAAAGGCAGCGCCTTCGTGGAGCTCGGCGCTTTTGCCGGCTGGGGTATGTATGCCGAACAGGGCGGCTGTCCCGCCGGCGGCACGGTGGCGGGCGTCGGCTATGTCAGCGGCCGGCAGTGTGTGATCGTGGCCAACGACCAGACCGTGAAAGCCGGCGCCTGGTTCCCCATCACCGGGAAAAAGAACCTCCGCCTCCAGGAGATCGCGCTGCAGAACAACCTGCCCATCATCTACCTCGTGGATTCGGCGGGCGTATTCCTTCCCATGCAGGATGAGATCTTTCCCGATAAAGAACATTTCGGCCGCATCTTCTACAACAATGCGCGCATGAGTGCCCGGGGCATCGTGCAGATCGCCGCGGTGATGGGTGCGTGCGTAGCCGGTGGGGCCTACCTGCCCATCATGAGCGATGAGACCCTGATGGTGGAAGGCGCGGGCTCCATCTTCCTGGCCGGACCTTACCTGGTGAAGGCAGCCATCGGTGAAGACGTGGATGCCGAAACACTCGGGGGCGCAGTAACGCATACCGAGATCTCGGGTATCGCCGACTATAAATTCAAGACGGAAGAAGAATGCCTCGACCAGGTGAGGAAGATCATGGACAAGATCGGGCGGAAGGGCGATGCCGGTTTCGACCGCATCGAGCCAAAGGCGCCAAGAAAGAATACGGAAGATATTTTCAGCGCTTTCCCGGCCGACGGGAAGCCCTACGATATGGTGGAGCTGATCGAGCACCTGGTGGATGACTCGCAGTTCGACCAGTTCAAGGAAGACTATGGCAAGACCATCGTATGCGGTTATGCCCGCATCGAAGGCTGGGCCGTGGGCATCGTGGCCAACCAGCGAAAGATCGTCAAGAGCCGGAAGGGCGAGATGCAGATGGGGGGTGTGATCTACAACGACAGCGCCGACAAGGCAGCCCGTTTCATCCTCAACTGCAACCAGAAGAAGATTCCTTTGATCTTCCTGCAGGACGTCACCGGTTTCATGGTCGGCAGCCGCTCGGAGCATTCCGGCATCATCAAGGACGGAGCGAAGCTGGTGAATGCCGTGGCCAATTCGGTAGTTCCCAAGATCACGATCGTTGTGGGCAACTCCTACGGCGCCGGCAACTACGCCATGTGTGGCAAAGCCTATGACCCGCGTTTCATCTGGGCCTGGCCAACCGCCCGCATCGCGGTGATGGGCGGCGAACAGGCGGCCAAGACCCTGCTCCAGATCCAGGTGGCGGCGCTGAAGGCCAAGGGGGAGACCATCTCGCCCGAAAAAGAAGCCGCGCTGCTGAACGAGATCAAGGGGCGCTACGAGGAACAGACCTCGCCTTACTATGCGGCTGCCCGCCTCTGGGTGGATGGCATCATCGATCCGCGGCAGACACGCCGGGTGATTTCGGAGGGCCTCGCCGCCGCCCAGCATCAGCCGGTGACCGAGGAGTTCCGGACGGGGGTGTTCCAGGTGTAGGGCATCGTCATTGCGAGGGGAGCGAAGCAAGAACACGGATTGAACGGATATAACAGATTTGCACGGATAGGATTGCTTAGGTCGGAGCTGTTGGTGGAGTGCGACAAGTTTTTGTCACGCGGGCGTAGAGAGAAGGAACGCAAAGGATTTTGTTTGGGTCGTTTCTGTGCTCGAGTCTTGCAGGTAAGGGGCAGCTAGTTTCTCTGCTTATCTCTCTAACGCTAAGGCCGCGAAGGTGGGCGCTGGCGCCCACGAAAAACAAGAGCTTCAAAGCTAGAAGCACACCTCTCCTTCGTTACGCAGGATCCTCTATGCCCGCCCAGGCGGGCATCTCTTTGCGTCCCTCCGCGCTTAGAATGATAAACAGAGGAACAGGTCAACCTCCCCGAAAGCCTCTACTTCTTTAGGCGACCGAAGCAAAAGTCTTTGCGGTTTTGCTTCGCTGCGCTCGCAAGGACGCTCGAAATGACGCTAGCAATGAAGTTCATAGAAGGAAGCAGAATCCGCCAAAGGCCAGCATGACTCTTAGCCTCTCTCTGTCTCAGAGTGTTGAGCAGAGGCAAAGACCGCCCCTCTTCCAAAGAAACGAACCCAGAAACGACCGAACCCAAAACTCTTAGCCTTTGCTTCGCCCACTCTCCAGGACGACGCCCAACGAAAGCGGATGTCCCCATTGGCAGGAAGGCCCGGACCCTGGTCCGTGGTCGGTCGTCTTTTTTCGGTGGTTCACCTTCAACCGCTCCCATGGCCTTTTCCGGGTTTTTCCTTATTTTCACGGCACAAACCTCTAACTCTTGGATCGCTTATGAGAAAATCTACCTTTTCAGGTCTATTGCTATGTGCTGGCGTGAGCTTGGCGATGTTGACCTCCTGTAAAAACGACTCCTACCTGCTCCAGGCACCTCCCGTATCCAACCAGTCTTTCGTAGAAGAATTCGACACCATGCAAATGGCATTTAACCGCGGCTGGCGCTGGTTCAACGGCAGCGATCCGATCGGGGTTACCGGCTGGATGGCCGCTCCCGGCCCTCCCGCGATGGCGGCTTACTCTTCCCGGGGCACCAACACCGGTTGCGCTTACTCCGACTATCAGGCTACCGCAG
>CBHWDR010000381.1:0-4177 GCA_966112575.1 uncultured Chitinophagales bacterium | reverse complement strand
GGGCCCAACTGCCCCGGCGTGATCACGGCCGATGAGTGCAAAGTCGGCATCATGCCCGGCTTCGTATTCAAGAAAGGCCGCATCGGCATCGTTTCCAAATCGGGTACGCTGACCTACGAAGCCGCCGACCAGGTAGCCAAAGCCGGTCTGGGTATCTCCACCGCCGTAGGCATTGGTGGCGACCCGATCATCGGCACCACCACGAAGGAAGCGATCGAACTTTTCATGAATGATGCCGATACCGACGCGATCGTGATGATCGGTGAGATCGGCGGCGGCATGGAAGCCGAAGCAGCGCGCTGGATCCGCGACAATGGCAACAAGAAGCCGGTCGTTGGCTTCATCGCCGGTCAGACTGCTCCTCCCGGACGCCGTATGGGCCATGCCGGTGCGATCGTTGGCGGTGCGGAAGATACCGCGGCGGCCAAGATGCAGATCATGGAAGAATGCGGCATCCACGTGGTACAGAGCCCCGCGGATATCGGCAAGACCATGGCGGCGGTAATTGGTAAGTAAGCAGAAAGCAGATCCCGACGTCGTCGGGAAGCAGCAAGCAGAAGATAAAGAGGCCTCCCGGATTTCGGGAGGCCTCTTGTTTTATTGGTACTTGAGGAAGTAGACGGTGAGGCGGGGGACCGTGGTGGTGCTTGGGCCGGTACTGATCATGCGGGAGGAGAAGCCGGTACTATCTTTCCGGGTTTCCGCAGTTGTGCTCGCGGGAATGTTCACGTCAATCCATTGATCGGTAAACAGGATGGCGTCGGCGCCATGTTCAATGGCTTTTTGTGTTGCTTTTCCTTGCACCTTGGAAAATGGATGCCTGGTGAGGTACGAGTAATCGGGATAACCCTTTCCCATCACGGTATAATTTCGTTTGATGGCCGAAACATCCACATAAACATCCACGTTCCGGGAAGGGGCGTAGGTGTTGCCGATGTAGTCGATCGAGGTGGCGCAGGAACTGAGGGTGAAGCCGAGAACAAGCGGGTAAAGTTTATTCATATGCGTTGGTTTGGATAAGCGAATCGTTTACCCAAATTCGCCAAAGCACTTGTTAAGGGTTTTGGAATTAACACACCGGCTATTGCACCTCCAGAATAGCCCGTACCGGCTCGGTACCCGCGCCGGGGTAGGGGCGGAGGTCGGTAAAGCGGATCCGGATGCCCGAGATCACCGTGTCCTGCGAATAATCGATCGATGGATGTTCGGTAGTGGCGAGGGCGAAAGGATAATTGCCCTGCGAGGTGCGGAGCGTAAACTGGGCGGCCGCATAGCCCTGCCACACGCAATTGGCATTGGCCGGGCAACGGGAGTCGGTGATCACCGAATCGAAGCAGATGCGCGTACCGCTGCTGATCGAAACACATTGTTGCACGGGTATGGACACGGTACTGGTATCGGTGTTGCGTTTGCAGGCGCTGATGGCACTCAGGGCAAGAAAGGTGATGAGGAGCTTCATAAACATGGTATTGCACATCTGACAATAGATTCTGTCATTCCGTTGCATGACTCCCCGGGCTTCACCCGGGGCCACCCATATGTCACCCCTACGGGGTGGTGGTAATTGTCAAATTGCCGGTTTCCTTAACCCTACTGCGTTCTCCTGTCTCCATTTTTCCTGTCTCCCCTCACACATCTCCCGTCTGCTCGCTCCTCCCTCAACATTCTTTGTTCCCGACTTCGCCAAGGCTCCGTCGGGCAGGTTTTATTCGATATTTCCTACGGCTCCCAGCCAGGCCATCATGCCGATGCCGGTCTCGATCGCGGATTCGTCGATGTCGAAGAGGGGCGTGTGCACGCCGGCGGTGATGCCTTTGGCCGCGTTGGCTGTGCCGAGGCGGAAGAAACAGCCCGGTATCTGCTGCGAGTAATAACCGAAATCTTCAGCGCCCATGCGCATCTCGGTTTCTTCCACGTTGGCGGCGCCCATGTATTGTTCGGCGAGATTGCGCGCGATGGGATGCAGGGCTTCGTTGTTGTACACCGTAGGATAGCCTACATCGATGTGCAGGTCCACCTCGGCACCCATCGACTGCACGAGCTCCTTCGTCAGCCGGGTGATGATCTCGTGGGCCTGGAAGCGCCATCCTTCATCCATGGCGCGGAAGGTGCCCATGAGCTTCACTTCCGAAGGGATGACGTTGGTGGTGTGCCCGCCCTGGAAGGAGGTAATGGAGAGTACCGAAGGGCGAAGCGGGTTATTGTTGCGGCTGATCACCTGCTGCAGGGCCACGATAAGGTGGGAGGCAACGAGGATGGTGTCGGCGGTCATCTGCGGGGCGGCCGCATGCCCGCCCTTGCTGCGGATGGTGATATAGAGCTCGTCGGCCGAGGCCATGACCTTGCCCGCGCGAAAGGAGAGCTTGCCCACCTCGAGCTGCGGGTTAACGTGGAGCGCGAAGATGGCCGAGGGCTTCGGGTATTCCAACACGCCTTCCTTGATCAGCAGGCTGGCTCCTCCGGGGTTCTTTTCTTCGCCGGGCTGGAAGATGAGCTTCACCGTGCCGGTCCATTGTTCCCGCGTTTCGGCAAGGATGCGCGCGGCGCCGAGCAGGCAGGTCGTATGCACATCATGACCGCAGGCATGCATCAGTCCCTGGCGGCGCGAACGATAGGGAACATCATTCTGCTCTTCGATCGGAAGTGCATCCATATCGGCACGCAGGGCAACGACGCGCGAAGTCGGGTCCCGGCCTTCAATGATCCCCACCACGCCGGTAGTGGCCTTCACGTCGAAGGGAACGCCATACCGCTTCAGCTGCTCCTGCACGAAGCGGGAAGTCTCCACTTCCTGGTAGCTGAGTTCGGGATGCATGTGAAGGTGATGGCGGACCTGGATGTATTCGTCGCGGTACTGATGCGCCAGCTTTCGGATCAAGTCGAGCATGGGCGCAAATTACGAAGGAGGCGCTACTTCTCCGGCACCACTTCGATGGTGTCGCTGATGATCTGCAGGCCTTTGGGGAAATAAATAGCGAGGGTTTTCTGGTACTGCACCGCTTCTTCACGCGTGCGGAAATTGCCCACTTTCAGTTTGAAGCTCGGCGCCTGGTAGATGAGGTAGGCTTTCAGTTCGGGGAAGTTGGCATAGACCTTCGTCTTGGCCGCCATAGCTTCCTCGCGGCTGCTCGTGTTGGCTACCAGCAGGCGGAAGCCCCGCGCCGTGCGCGCATTGGATTTGCGGATGGCGGTATTGATCTCCACCTGCTTCTGTTGCAGCAGGTCGAGCCGCGGGTCTTTGTGCACCACGATCGCCACCGTGCTGTCCTGCGCTTTCAGCGCCAGGCCCGTGATCAGCAGCAAACAAACGAAGAGGCTTTTCATGATTCCGTATTGATGGTTAAAGGTAATGAACCGGGGTATGCGGCTTCGTTAAAAACTGCGGACTATCCCGTCCCGAAGCGTCGGGAAGACGGGACCCGGGGCAAGCGGTTTTCCCTAATACCCCAATCCCATAATCCCCCAATACCCAATACCTAATACCCCCCTCCCCCAACACCCCCTTCCACGATCGCCACACGCGCCGAGCAGCCCCGGCGCTCGGCGCCGGCATCGACCAGCTCCCTGGCGAAGGCATAATCACGGATGCCGCCGCTGGCCTTGATCTTGATCGTATCCGGCAGGTGTTGCCGCATGAGGCGCACCGCTTCCACGGACGCGCCTTTCTCGGCATAGCCGGTGGAGGTCTTGAGAAACTGGATCGGGAAATGGCGATAAAGCTCGCAGCAACGGATGATCTCCGTTTCGCTGAGGATGCCGCTTTCGATGATCACCTTCACGCCCACTTCCTTCTCACCTGCGAGCTGCACGATCGCGTCGATCTCGCTCTCGAGCCAGGCCAGGTCATTGCTCTTGAAAGCGGCCTGGTTCATCACCAGGTCCAGCTCCTGCGCTCCATCCCAGATGGCCTGGGTGGCTTCTTTTTCCTTGGCCTTGAAGTGGCTGTAGCCAAAGGGGAAGCCGATCACCGTGGCCACCTTGCTCGGGTGGCCATCCAGGACCTGCCGCGCATCCCGCACATAATACGGGGGCACGCACACGGCGGCAAACCCGTATTTCTTCGCCTCTTCGCAGACCTGTTCGATGTCGGACAGCCGGGTCGTCGGCTTCAGGATCGTGTGATCAATAAATTGCGCGATGGACATGAATTCTCTTTATTTTTAAAGCTCTTCCAAAT
>CBHWDR010000380.1:0-4182 GCA_966112575.1 uncultured Chitinophagales bacterium | reverse complement strand
CGAGCACGCGGTCTACGTTGTTTTTGTTGCTGAAGGCCTGGAGCTGGTAGTAGGGGTTGATGGTGTAGGCACCATAATAACCGAAGAGCTCATTACCGTTGGGATCGAAGAAACCACCCATCGAGTTGTAGGGGTTGTTCAGATCGCGCAGTGAGGTCAGGGGAATGTTGCGGGGGGTCTGCAGTACGCTGTTGTACACCGAACCGCTCGCCTGTCCGCCGGCAACGAGGTCGCTGTTCACGCGGGAATAGGTCATGTTCACCGATGTAGTGATGTTGTGCGCCAGCTGCGAGGATCCGTTGAAGCGGACCGAGTAGCGGTTGTACTTGTCACGGTCGGTGGGCATCACGCCATTCGAGTTCAGGGCGTTCAGCGAAAGGAAATACGAAGAACGGTCGCTGCCGCCGGAGAACGAAAGGTTGTTGTTGGTCGACACGCCGGTTTCGAAGAAATCGCGCACGTTGTCTTTCACAGCAGCGTACGGACGCTCCTGGCGAACACCGTTGATCTCCTGGCCCCAGGGGCGAACCACATTGTCGAAACGGGGACCCCAGCTCCAGTTCTCTTTCGGGTCATTGGTCACGTTGTCGTAACCCTGGCCGTACTCGTTCTGGAAATCGGGCAGCTTCAGCACGTTCGAGAACGTAACGTTGGTGCTGAAGGTCACGTTGTTCTTCTGGCGCGCATTACGGCCTGACTTGGTCGTAATGATGAGGGCGCCGTTAGAGGCACGCGAACCGTAGAGCGCCGTGGCACCGGCACCTTTCAGAACCGTTACCGACTCGATATCGTCGGGGTTGAGGTCGTTACCACGGTTGCCGAAGTCTACGCTGGAGAGCGAGCTTCCGCCGCCGAGGATCGACGAGTTGTCGATGGGAATACCATCCACTACGATCAGCGCCTGGTTGGAACCGGAGATGGACGAACCACCGCGGAGTACCACGCGTGAAGAAGAGTTGGCCGCACCGGCAGTAGAGGTGATGTTCACACCGGCTACTTTACCCTGCAGCGAGTTCAGCACGGAAGTCTGCTGGCCACGGGTAAGATCGGCATTGCTCACCACGGGAGCCGAATAGCCGAGCGAGCGCTTCTCGCGGCGAACGCCCTGGGCAGTGGTTACCACCACTTCGGTCAGCTGGTCGTTGGAAGCGGCCAGGGTAATAGTCGTTGCAGCATCGGCGCTTACGGTCTGGGCCGTGTAGCCCGTTGCCGTAAAGGTGAGGCGTGCATTCTGTCCAACACGGATCGTGTATGCGCCACGGTCATCGGCACGCACCGCGTTATTGGTTCCGGCTTCGGTAACTGAAGCAAAGGGAACCGGATCTCCTTTTGCATCCCGGACAACGCCCGTCACGGTTCGGGTTTGGGCGATCAGCAGGTTGCAGCAAAGCAACAGGATCGCCAGCAGCGACATCAATTTTTTCATCTTGGTCCTTTTGTTTTTACGATGAACAGACAACTGTGAATGAATACGTCACACACCCCGACCGGGGTGCATGACAAGCCTACAAAAAGACAAAGGGATGAAGACAAATGCGGCAATGGGTGCGGCTCTTCTTCCCCAACTCGTGAAGACGCCTGCTGAACTCAGAAAAAAAGGAGCTGAATTAAGAATCGGTGACTTTGCCGTCTGAACGATAAACAGACCGCCGGTAATATATACAAGAAATTTCGAATCAAATGACCGCGGCTTGTTGTCTGGAGGAAGTAAGCGGCGTAAGCTTTGCAGCAACAAGATAGGTGGAATGAAGGGTCACAGCAAGGTCATCCGTGGATTTATTTTCTTGATGAGTGGTTGTGTGGAGGTATGAGCTACACGAGGTGTTAAAATCCACCGGTGATCCTGAGCGGCTTGTTAAATTCGCCTCTGAGGCTCGAAGAATTGAGGCTGTTGAGACGTGCTAAGAAATGCGCAGCCCGGCACATGAGCGAAATAGACGAACGAAACCGATTTTCTTAACCGTCAGTTTAGAGTTATCCGATGGAACCCAACCTTAATGAGGTCGCTTACCCCGCGAACCCTTATGCCCGAAGAATGATCCTGCGAAGCGGGATCCGGCATCACCTGATCCATGTAGAAGAGATCGCCTATTGCTATTCACAAGACAAGATCACGTACGTGGTCGATATCAACAATCGAAAATATACATCCGACAAACCCCTCACCCACCTGGAGATCGATCTGGACCCGCATGTCTTCTTCCGGATCAACCGCACGCATATCATCAACCTGAATCACATCCGCTCCTACGCATCCTTCGAGAAGAATCGCCTTAAGGTAGAGCTGACCGTGGCGGACAAGACCCACTTCGTTACCGTGAGCCAGCCCAAGGTGGTGGCTTTCAAAGACTGGATCCTGCAGCAACTGTAGCCAGGTAGCGCTCGAGCAGCACGAACTGGTTCCGGGCCCTTACCTCGTTTTGACCGGGGTAGGAAGCGCCGTAATAAACATCATCGCTGAGGTGATCGGTGAGGAAACGCAGCGCCTGCATATAGATGAGGAAGGTCCCGGCAAAAGGAACGAGCTGAAGCTCTTCCGCGCTCAACACCTCCTGCATCTCCGAAGCATAGCCGGCGCAGACCGCCTGGTAGATCTCCGGGCGCACGACAATGGAATCGGCATCCCGCTCCTCCTCTCCCTTCGTAGGCAGGTAGGTCCGCATCATATCTCCCAGGTCGCTGATGAAATAGCCCGGCATCAGGGTGTCGAGGTCCACCACGCAAAGCCCGCGGCCCGCCTCGTCAAAGAGCAGGTTGCTGATCTTCGTATCGTGGTGCTGCACCCGCAGGCGCACGGCCGGGTTCTGCCGCATCAACTGGTATTGCTCCACGATCCAATGACAGGCTTCCGCTTGCCGCACCAGCCCGGAAGAGGCGGCAATACGTTGGCCGTTGCCTTTGCTCAGCGCTTCCTCGAACTGCTGGTAGCGATAGGCCAGGTCATGGAAGCGCGGGATGGTGATGCGCAGCTGGCCGGGATCGAAAGCGGCCAGCAGTCGCGTGAAGCGGCCGAATTGCCGGGCCGCCTCCCCTGCCTGCTCCTTCGTGGTCACGACGTCTACCGAATGCGAACCGCGAACAAAAGGAAACAAGCGGAAATAATGACCGTTCTCCAGCACGAGATCCGTCCCCGCCTGCGAGCACAGTGGACGGATGAAGCGGTAATCCGGCGCCGTATCGGCGAGATAATCACCCACCACCCGGATGTTGTGGGCAATATCCTCCGGGCGATGAAAGACCTGTTGGTTCACCTGCTGCAGGAGGTAGTCGCCGGAATCCGTCTCCGCTTTCCAGGAGCGGTGGATCAACCCGCTGCCATATGGGCGCAGGTAATGCACCGCACCAATACCATAATGCTCAAGGATCGACCGGGCTTCCATCAGTAGGCATCATTAAGTGCGAAAACGGGCTCGCGATACATCCATTGTCCGCCGGTGAAGTCGGGGAACTCCAGGGTCTGTTGTCCCAGCTCGATCGAGCGTTCGCTAAGCGGGGTGATGGCGCTCCAGGTAGCGGCATCATAAACGTCCATGGGCGTGGGTGCGCCCTGACGGATGCTTTCCACGAAGGCATGGATCACGAAGAAGTCCATCCCTCCATGGCCTGCCCCTTCGGTATCCTTGCTCCAGCGTGCCCAGAGCGGGTGGTCGTATCGGTCGAGCCATGACTTCTGCTCATCCCAGCGGTGGGGCTGGGCCGAACGGCCTTCGATATACATGCTCTTGGCTACATCCATCCAGAGTCCTTCCGTGCCCTGCACGCGGAAGCCTAGGGAATAGGGACGCGGCAGGTTGGTATCGTGCTGCAGCAGCACGGTTTCACCGTTGGCGCAGTTGATCGAGGTGGTTACCACATCGCCCAGCTTCCAGTTGAGCTTCGCATTGGGATGGTTTGCACCGCCGCCCTTGACGATGTGGTTATGCAGCCCGCGTGCCTTGGAAGAGAAGGAACAGAGGGAAAGAAAGCGGTTGCCGCGGTTGATGTTGATATAATGGGCGATGGGGCCGACGCCATGCGTGGGATAGAGATCACCATTGCGGTGGAGGGAATGGTGGGTGCGCCACTGCGCTTCGGAAAACCCCTGCTCGCCAAACTCCACGCCATGGCCGTAAGGATGGACGCCATCGTTGAACTTGACCTCCCGGAGGTCGTGCTGGTAGCCGCCCTGCAGGTGGATCAGTT
>CBHWDR010000379.1:0-4184 GCA_966112575.1 uncultured Chitinophagales bacterium | reverse complement strand
ATGGTTAACTATATCGACCCGAGTAATCCGAGCCAGGGTGGTGCCGTTGCTGCAACCGTGCAGCTAAGCATCAGTGGTTCTGCAGTTGCACAGACTTTCAATATTGCAGTAATCGTAACTGGTAACTATACAGCAAATAACCCCCAGTGGGATGGACTGGTAACCGTTGCAAAGCCTACCCCTGGTGGTTTGATCACGGGTAATGCAGATCTCTGCCATTCGGCGCCGTCCAATACAACCGGCTTCGTAAAAGGTGCCGCAACCACACCTAGTGGTGCAGCAGCAAAGAGCAAGGTGAGCTTCTATGTTACCTACAACAAGAGCCTCACCAATATGCAGGGCGGAGTGGAACTGCATGTTCCGAGCTACTATCTGCCAAGCGGTCAGCTGGATCCTGCAAACAAGCTGCACTGGTATAAGTTCAAGAGCACGGCGATCAATACGCTGGCCATTAACCGACCGGAAGCACAGTTCAGCGCGAAAGCTAATATGGCTGAAGTAATGGATGACGGAACTGAAGTATCGATCGAGGGTAACTGCGTAATGCAGATGGACCTTAAGGACGGTAGTCTGACATCTCCTGCAACTGCAGACCTGGTAGGAATCGTAATCTACCGCAAGGCCGGGGGCGTATGGTACGCCAACAACTGGAACAATACCCTCAACCGTATGGAGAAGATCGCGATCTGTGGTGGTGAGATTTCAGTATCCGGAACAGGCGGTGCCGGCACCAGCGGTATGCAATCACGCAATACGGAAGAATTCACAACGGAACGTTCGCTTCCTGAGTTGAAGCTCGACGCCTCCGTCTTCCCCAACCCGAGCGAGTCGCAGTTCAGCCTCAAGCTCCAGGGTGGAAAGGCGCCGATCACCATCCGTGTCGTGGATGCTTTCGGACGCGTTGTTGAAACCCGCAATAATCTCTTCGCCGGACAACTCCTGCAGTTCGGTGCCAGCTACAAGGCCGGTATCTACTTTGTGGAAGTGATCCAGGGTAAAGAGAAGAAGACCCTTCGCATCTCGAAAATGTAAAGGAACATAAGCTGTGATAAGACAATGGCGGCATTTCTATGCCGCCCTTTTGTTTTGCGTAATGAGTGATCAATGATGAGTGATGATGAATAACAGTTGATGATGCCTGTAGGACGGGAAGATTGATCCCTGATGAATAAAAAAATGATCTTTGATGCGTAGCGCCTCGTTTGTGCACTACTCATCAAAGATCACTCATTCGCTCACTGATTACTGATCACTCATCATTCATCACCCTTCGGCATCGACGTACATCGCATTCTTCACCACGCCGATCAGTCGACCTTCGTAGTAGATGCGGCTTTCCGTCAGCCGGTTCATGATGCTGAACTTACTTCGCTCTTCAGCATTCGGGAGGTGTCCCAAAAAATCGGTAAGGAGGTTTTGGATCAGCTGGTTCTTCCGATCCGCAATTACTTGTAGGATGTTGTTTGACATAAATGGACCATTTACGTCTTCATAGTAGGCGGCAATCGTGCTTGGCTTGCGTACAGTCTAAGATACCAACATCCGGGCGAAATAATGGTTTAATTAACCACAGGGTTATCCACTATTTCAGGTGTTCTGCCGGGCTTCGATCTTGTTCAGCGCCTCGATCTTGTTTCGGGCCTGGAGCTTCTCGAAGATGTTCTTCAAGTGTTTTTTGACCGTTTCTGCACTGATGTTGAGCTCGGTGGCGATGCCTTTATTGGGCAGTCCCATCCGCACCAGTTTCATTACTTCTTCTTCTCGCGTGGTAAGTAAGGGTTTGTTGTTCAATGACATGGTTGAGTTTCGGGTGGATGCGTGGCCGAAAGTCCGCCAAGTTCAGTGTTCCAACAATACCCCATTCGGGTGAAAAGGCCGGAATCAAAGCATGCGAAGCTTGTTCAGCGCTTCAACCTTGTTCTGAACATGCAGTTTCTGGTAGATATTCTTCAGGTGTTTCTTCACGGTTTCGGTGCTGATATTGAGCTGGGCCGCGATCTCCTTGTATTGAAGGCCCTTGGCCAACAACTGAAGCACCTCCTGCTCGCGGTCGCTGATGAGGGCGGCCACTTCGGGCAGCTTCGGCTTTTGGAAAAAGCTCACCACCCGCCGGGCCACGTACGGGCTCATCGGCGCCCCGCCCCGCGCCACGTCCAGCAGCGCCTGGTGAATATCGTCGGCAGAGCCGGTTTTCAGGATGTAGCCGGTGGCTCCGTTCTCCAGCGCACGAACGATCGAGTCGTCGTCTTCGTGCATGCTGCAGACCAGGCATTGAACCGGCAGGTCGGCCGCGCATACCTGGCCAATGAACTCGATGCCGGTCATCCCCGGGAGCTGGATATCGACCAGGAGGATGTCGGGCGGGTTCTGAAAGATCACCCGGGCATCTTCAGCCGAGCTGAAGGTCTGGTCGAGCTCGAATTCTTCCGAGTCCTGGATCAGCTGCTTCAGCGCCGTCTGGTAGTCGAGGTTGTCTTCAATGATCGAAACGCGTTTTTTCATACATCACTTTAAAGGAATATTCAATTCAATAGCAGTGCCGTTCTTGTCGTTCGAGACAAAGCATTTTCCACCAAGCAGTTCCATGCGGCGGCGCATGTTGCGCAGCCCATTGCCGGGGTCGGCGCCTTCTGTCATACCTTTTCCATCGTCGAGGATGGTGATGATCAGCAGGCGTTTTCCGAGGTGCATCTTCAGCCAGCAGTTCTTCGCTTCCGAATGCCGGAGCACATTGTGCAGGGCTTCTTTTACCGTGAGATAGACCTGCTGCCGGTGCTCGCCATGAAGGGCCTTCACGGGAAAGTCTTTCGGTAACTGCAGGTGAAGCCGGATCGGGCTGTTCTCAAACAGCCGGATCGCGTGTTTTTCGAGGTAGGCTGCCAGGTTGTCGAGCTTGTCGTTTTCCGGGTTAAGGCTCCAGATCACTTCCCGCATCCGCTCGGTAACCTCGATCAGCGCATGGTGAATGCGGTCGATGTCGGTTTTTATTTTCGGCTCCGTCGACTTCCGCAGGATCATCTCTGCCTGCAGGCGCAGGCCCGAGAGGCTGGCCCCGATATCATCGTGCATTTCGGTGGAGATGCGCTGCCGTTCCTGTTGCACGGCTAAGAGTTTCAGGTAGGCCGCTTCCTGGCGTTGCAGGCGGCGCCGGTAGTAGAAGCGCACCCCGAAGAAGAGCGCCAACAGGCTGAGGATGATCAGGCTTGCCTGGAAGGCCGGGGTCTGGAACCAGGGCGGGTGGATATGGAAGGTCCATTGGCGGAGCGGCGTGAGCGGCTTGCCGGTTTCATCCACCGCCAGGATCTCGAACCGGTACGCGCCGGGATCGAGCGAGAAGAAGTTGAACGTGGATGAGCTGGCGGTTCTCCAGGAGCTGTCGCCGGGCGTTTGCAGGCGAAAGCGGTAATTCAGCTTCTGGAACCGGGAGAAGAAGGGCAGGGATACGGTAAAGTGAATGCTGTTCTGGTCGTAATCGAGTTCCTGCTCCCAGGTAGTATCGGTGCCGTTCACGATGATGTGATCGATCGCCACTTCACCCCCGTGGTTGCGTTGCTCATTAATGGCCTGGTAGCGAAACACACCATTGGCCGTAACGATCTTCAAATGGCTCCTGCCCATGGCGGCATCCAGCACCGGCGACTCCTGGAGCGGGTAGCGTACCGGCACGGGCTTGAGCAGGTAAGGATCGAAGGCCTGGATGCGGTCGTAATACAACAGCAGGCAGGTGTCGCCGGTTCCCGTGATCCGCCGGATCCGGTTCGAGAGCAGGCCGTCGGCCGTACTGAGCTGCCGGATCATGCCGCCCTGCCAGCTGAGCAGGCCCTGGTTGTAGGTGGCGATGAGCATGCGGGTGCCGAAGGACCGAAGGGAGGTGGCATAGATCGGCTGTCCGCCGAAAAGCACCGGCTCTATGGACGTCTCCTTTACCCGGTACATGCCGTCACTGAATGCGGCATAGAGCTCGTTGTTGACCACCGCAATGCTGCGGCAGCGGGTGGATTTGCCGCCCACGGCCTGCGAATCATCCAGTTTCCCGGTTTTCCAGTGATAACGGATGATCCCGGAAACGGTGGCCAGCAGGGCAACGTCGCCGGTGGTGGCCACATCCTTGCAGATCGAGCGGTCGCTGAGTTGCAGCAGCTGGTTGCGGTTCAGGTCGAGATGGTAGATGCCCACCGATGCGC
>CBHWDR010000378.1:0-4189 GCA_966112575.1 uncultured Chitinophagales bacterium | reverse complement strand
TGGTCGTCGTAATTGGTCTGCTCGCCAAGTTTGGCATTCTCCTCCGAATACCGCACCTCTTCAAAGGGCAGTGGGTTCTTCGCTTCCTGCGCCGTGATGCGGGTCCGGATGAATTTATTGACCAGGGCCGTGAAGCCGGTTTCGTCGATATCGAGCAGCTGCGCGCATTTGCGGATATAGTCCTGCTGCTTGGTGAAGTCTTCCGTTTTATCGATCCGGGAAATGGTCTCGGCAATGTGATTGACCACCTCGGACTTCTTGTTGGCATCGCCCGCCGCATCCTTCATCGACACTTCCAGCTGGAACAGGATCACGTCCTTCTTGTTGTGCAGGATGAAATTGCGGAATTCGTTCGCGCCCACCTTGCGCACATAGGAGTCCGGATCTTCCTTGTCGGGGATCAGCACCAGGTGCACGTTGAGGCTTTCCTCGAGGGCCATGTCGAGGCCGCGCAGGGCCGCTTTGATGCCGGCCGCATCACCGTCGTAGATGATGGTGAGGTTCTTCGTGTATTTCTTGATCAGCCGCAGCTGGTCGATGGTGAGCGAGGTACCGCCCGAGGCCACCACATTCTCGATACCAGCCTGGTGCAGGGAGATCACATCGGTATAACCTTCCACGAGCAGGCATTCATCTGCCTTGTCGATGGCGTGCCGCGCGAAAAACGTACCGTAGAGCAGCTTGCTCTTTACATAGAGCTCATTCTCCGGCGTATTGATGTATTTCGGTGCCTTGTCGTTCTTCCTGATCAAGCGGGCACCGAAGCCGATCACCTTGCCGGTGTTGTTATGCACGGGGAAAACGATCCGGTCGCGGTAGTTGTCCACGAGGCGCTCGTCGCGGTTGATCGAAAGGCCCGTGCGCACCAGCAGTTCGGCATTGTACTGGTTGGCAACTGCTTTTTTGGAAAACACATCGCGCCCGTCGGGAGCATAACCCAGCCCGAACTTGCGGATGACTTCATCGTTGAAGCCCCGCTCTTTCAGGTAGCTGAGGCCTGCCGCCTGACCGGCTTCCGTATCCCAGAGCTGCTCGGCAAAGAACTTCTGCGCAAAGGCGTTGATGATGAAGAGGCTCTCGGCGGTCTGCTGCTTTTCCTTCTGTTCGGCCGAGACCTGCGTCTCCTCCACCTCTACATTGTACCGGTTGGCCAGCCAGCGCAGGGCTTCCACATAGGAAAGCTTCTCGTGCTCCATCACAAAGGAGATGGTATTGCCACTCTTGCCACAGCCGAAGCACTTGAAGATCTCCTTGGAGGGCGAGACCGTGAATGAAGGGGATTTTTCGTTGTGAAAGGGGCAGAGGCCGAGGTAGTTCGCGCCGCGCCGCTTCAGGCGCACAAAAGCCCCGACGACGTCGAGAATGTCAATGCGGGCAAGGATCTGCTGTATGGTATTCTGGGAGATCAAGAGCCTGCAAACATAGTCTGATTAAGTTCAACCCGCAAGAAGATTCTGCTCAGTGAAAAAGATAAAAAACGAAGCGAGCTTTCCTGTGTGGGTTCAGATAATTTACGGAAATGATCACGAACAAAAAACAGTTTTTTCCCAGGCAAGGGTTCTACATTTAAGCTACCATCCTACACCTCTGGGAAATTGAGCAGGAAACAAATTTTTAACCGCTTAAATTTTTCTCCCATGGTTCAGACCGATCTCTCACAACTTACCGCAGAATGCCAGGAATGGCGCCAGATCCTGAGAAATTACCGCGAAGAGCTCCAGTTGTCCAAAAAATCCCTCGAGGCCTTCTGCCGGAACGACCTCTCCAAGCAACAGCTGCTTGACGTCGAGCACTTCGACAACCAGTTCCACATCCAGCTGATCAACATTCACGATCTGAAGCAGTCCATCAAGGGGCATGAGCGAAAACTGGAAGCAGCCGGCGACCAGGTTTCGGAAGATCTCTACACCCTGCACGAAGAGCTGCTCAACGAGTTCCTCAGCCTTGAAAGCACGCTGCAGGAACTGCGCAACGAATACCGGAATTTCGTCAGCGCCACGAGCTGCTGACACCGACCATATACCCGCTGCGGCTTCTGGGCTTTGAGGGCGCAGCGGTAATTCTATTACCTCACCTCAACCCTTCTTTATGCCAGAGTTTGATACCTCGCATGTAAAAAATGTTGTTTTACTGGGTCATGCCGGATCCGGTAAAACAACCTTAGCGGAATGCATGCTTTTCGAAGCCGGACTGACCAGCCGTCGCGGCACCATTGCCGAAAACAATACCGTGGGCGACTACCACGAACTGGAACAGGCCCGTGGCAACTCTATTTTTTCCAAGCTGATGCACACGCGTTGGCGTGGCTACAAGATCAACATCCTCGACACCCCGGGCTACGACGATTTTGTCGGCGAGGTCCTCTCCTCCCTGCGCGTGGCCGATACCGGCGTCATGCTGCTCAATGCGGCCGCCGGCGTGGAAGTGGGCACCGATGTGATCTGGGAATACACGGAGAAATTCCGCACGCCCATGATCTTCGCCATCAACAAGATCGACCACGACAAGTCCGATTTCCACCGCACGGTTCACCAGGCACGCGAGCACTTCGGCCCCCGGGTGACCGTAGTGCAGTATCCCCGGCAGGAAGGCGCCGGATTTCATGAGATCATCGACGTGCTGCGGATGACCCTGTACAAGTTCCGCGACACGGGCGGCAAGCCGGAGAAGCTGCCCATCCCCGAAGAGGAGCGCGAGCGGGCCGACGAGCTGCATCGCGAACTCGTGGAAGCCATCGCCGCCAATGATGAAGGGCTGATGGAAAAATATTTCGACAAGGGTGAGCTCGATGAAGATGAACTGAAGGCCGGGCTGAAGAAAGCCATGATCAACCATGAGCTCTTCCCTCTTTTCTGCCTCTCGGCAGAGCGCAACATGGGCAGTGGCCGCCTGATGGGCTTTATCGACAACGTTTGCCCCAGTGCCAATGAAATGCCGCCCCAGGTCACCCTTGGCGGAGAAGCGCTCCCCTGCGAAGCGAACGGGCCTGCCTGCATCTTCGTATACAAGACCGTCACCGAGCCCCATGTAGGCGACCTCTCCTATTTCAAAGTGTTCTCGGGCACCATCAAAACGGGGATGGAGCTGGTCAACGAAAGCAATGGCTCCGTGGAAAAGATCAACCAGCTCTTCCTGCTCGAAGGCAACAAGCGCCTCCCGGTACACGAGTTGGTGGCCGGCGACATCGGTGCTACCCTGAAGCTGCGCAATACGCATGTCAACAATACCCTCCATATCAAAGGCCGCAATTACGAATTACCGCCGATCGTATTCCCAACGGCGAACATGACGGTGGCTGTGGAGCCCGTCAACAAAGGCGAAGAAGAGAAACTGGCCCTGGCCCTGCACCAGCTGCGCGAGGAAGATCCGACCCTGGTGGTGGAAGCTTCGCAGGAGTTGCGCCAGACCCTGGTCCATTGCCAGGGCGATATGCACCTGGCTGTTGCCCGCTGGAAGATCGAACACCTGTTCAAAGTGCCGGTGCGCTTCATCCGGCCACGCATTCCTTACCGGGAAACCATCCGCAAACCTGCCGAAGCAAGCTACCGCCACAAAAAGCAGTCGGGTGGCGCCGGGCAGTTCGCCGAGGTGTACCTGCGCATCGAACCCTTCGTGGAAGGCATGGCCGAGCCGGCCGGGCTCAATGTTCGCGGCCGGGAAGTGTTCAACCTCGACTGGGGCGGCAAGTTGGTCTTCTACAACTGCATCGTCGGCGGCGCGATCGACACCCGCTTCCTGCCTTCGGTACTCAAAGGCGTGATGGAGAAGATGCATGAAGGACCGCTGACCGGCTCCTATGTGCGCGACGTCCGTGTTTCGATCTACGACGGCAAGATGCACCCAGTGGACTCGAACGATATATCCTTCAAGATCGCCGGCCTGCAGGCCTTCCGGGAAGCCTTCCGCCAGGCAGACCCGCAGATCCTGGAGCCGGTTTACCAGGTAGAGGTGCTCTGCCCCGAAGACCTGACCGGAAGCGTCATGGGCGATATCCAGAGCCGCCGCGGCATTGTGGAAGGCATGGAAACCGAAGGGCACTTCCAGAAGATCCAGGCCAAAGTTCCCCAGGCCGAACTCTATGACTTCTCCTCCTCCCTGCGTTCGATCACCCAGGGGCGGGCGAAGTTCCGGATGCAGTTCGATGCGTACCAGCCACTGGGCATCGAACTCCAGCGCAAGCTCTCCGAAG
>CBHWDR010000377.1:0-4198 GCA_966112575.1 uncultured Chitinophagales bacterium | reverse complement strand
TGCCGATGGTGAGCTCGATGTCCATTTTGGTGGAGTTGTCGAGCGTGCAGATCAGCAGCTCGGGGTTCATCACCTGGAAGGACTGCGTTCCCTCGGCCAGCATGCCGGCAGTGAGCTCGGTGCGGTTCTTTATGGAAAGCGTGATCTTTTCGGTTTGTACGTCGTGCTCAACAATCTTCTTCAGGCGAACCTGCTTCAGATTCAGGATGATCTCCACAACGTCTTCAGAAACACCTTTGATGGTGGCGAACTCGTGTTCTACGCCTTCGATGCGTACGCCCACGATGGCATAGCCTTCCAGAGAGCTCAGCAGCACGCGGCGGAGCGCGTTACCGATGGTGACACCGTAACCGGGTTCCAGCGGACGGAATTCGAATTGCGCTTCGAAATCCGTTACTTTCTGCAGAACGATCTTGTCGGGCTTCTGAAAATTTAAAATGGCCATTGATTATACCGGGTTTATAGGTTCTTGATAAAAACCGGAAAAGCGGTCGCCGTAGGCAGACCGCTGATCAGGATTACTTCGAGTACAATTCCACGATGAGCTGCTCCTTGATGTTCTCAGGAACGGACTCACGCTCGGGATAGGTGATGAACGTACCGGTGAAGGTCGTTTCATTCCAGTCTACCCAGGAGAATTTCGGGTTCTTGCCGCGTACCTGGCTGGTTACCGAAGTATTGTCTTTCGACTTGTCCTTCAGGGTAACGGTGTCGCCGGGCTTCAGCTGGTACGAAGGGATGTTCACCACTTCGCCGTTCACCATAACGTGCTTATGGCTTACGAGCTGACGGGCAGCAGGACGGCTTGGGGCAATACCCATGCGGAACACGGTATTGTCCAGGCGCGCTTCCAGTAATTTGATCAGGTTTTCACCAGTCACACCTTTTTTACGGGCAGCCTCTTCGAAGGTCTTGCGGAACTGCTTCTCGAGTACGCCGTAGGTATACTTGGCTTTTTGCTTTTCGCGCAGCTGCAGGGCGTATTCACCCATGGTCTTGCGCTTGCGGGCGGCGCCGTGCTGGCCGGGAGGGTTGGAGTTCTTGCCTAACCACTTGCCATTGCCGAGGATCGGCTCGCCGAAAATGCGGGAAATTTTGGTCTTGGGACCGTTGTAACGTGCCATAGTTTTTGTTCATTTCCGCTTTTTTGTACCGGTGCATTCATCGTTAAAAGCGGTAAAAATGAATGAAGCACCCTTTGGTGTAAATGAACCTGAGGCTCAAAATATGATGAGGAATGAGTGATCAATGATCAGTAACTCATCACTGATCATTGATCACTCATCACCTTATACGCGGCGTTTCTTGGGAGGACGGCAGCCGTTGTGGGGCAGCGGGGTCACGTCCCGGATCATCACCACTTCGATACCGCTCTGGGCCAGCGAACGGATCGCGCTCTCGCGACCGGCACCGGGGCCTTTCACGAATACGTCAACGCGCTTCAGGCCGGCGTCGAGGGCTACTTTGGCAGCGTCTGCCGAAGCCATCTGGGCGGCATAGGGCGTGTTCTTCTTCGAACCCTTGAAGCCCATTTTACCGGCCGAAGACCAGGAAATAACCTGACCCTGCTTGTTGGTGAGGGAAATGATGATGTTGTTGAAGGAGGCCACGATATGGGCATCTCCATAGGCATCGACCTTTACGATCCGCTTCTTGGCGGCGGCCTTTGCGCTGTTTTGTGCTTTTGCCATTGTTTTGAGGTAGTCTACTGGTTAAAAAAATCTACCGGCATCACTGTCGGTAGCGGCTCAACTCTCCCCCGGCACCGGGATCCGCAGCTGAACCAGGTATACTGGTGCCTATGGAAAAAGCCATTAGCTATAAGCTTTAAGCTGCTTGCGCAAGGCCAGCAGCCGAAAGCCTATAGCTAACAGCCAATTTCTTACTTCTTGGGCGCCTTCTTCTTACCGGCAACCGTTTTACGCTTTCCTTTGCGGGTACGGCTGTTGGTTTTGGTGCGCTGGCCACGTACGGGCAGACCCTTACGATGACGCAGTCCGCGATAGCAGGCGATGTCCAGCAGGCGCTTGATCGACATCTGCACTTCAGAGCGCAGCTGGCCTTCTACCTTGAACTCCTCCGTGATCGTTGTGCGGATGTTGTTCAGGTCTTCATCGTTCCACTCGCTTACGCGCTTGCTGCGGTCGATGTCGTGCTTGTCAAGAATGTAGCGGGCAGTGGCAGGTCCGATACCAAAGATGTAGGTCAGACCGATTTCGCCTCGTTTGTTTTTGGGTAAGTCTACGCCGGCAATACGTGCCATAATGTTCTATTCAGTTTTTTACTTTACGAATGATTTCAGCTGAGTGATTAACCCTGACGCTGCTTATAGCGGGGGTTTTTCTTGTTGATCACATACAGCTTTCCTTTGCGGCGCACGATCTTGCAATCCGCGCTTCTTTTCTTGATGGATGCTCTTACTTTCATATCTCTGAGCTTTATGCCTTCGGCCGGGGCCCCTGGCGGTTCAGTGTTTATTTATAACGGAAGATGATCCGGCCTCGCGACAGGTCGTAGGGGCTCATCTCCACGCCCACTTTGTCCCCGGGAAGAATCCGTATGTAGTGCATCCGCATTTTTCCGGAAATAGTGGCCAGGATCTCGTGCCCGTTTTCCAGTTTTACCCGGAACATAGCGTTCGACAAGGCTTCAATGATCGTTCCGTCTTGCTTGATAAGTGGCTGCTTCGACATACAGATTTTGGGAGCGCAAAGATATAAGTAAATCCGGATAAAAAAGAAAAAAAACTCCCGCCCGGCGTAGCCAGAGGCGGGATTTAGGGCAAATTTAGCCAATTTAGTGGGCAACCACCCCCTCGAGGGGCACTTTTGTCATCTGCAGGTGGTGATTTTGCAGTTCATGAACGTAAAGCGGGTGCTCGAAATGGCGCCGGTCCTCGCGGTACCAGACCTCCAGGTTCGTGAGGTTGCCCGGGTCATGGGCCAGCACCCGGAAGGGGCCTTTCTTGTACTTCACCCCTTCGGAGGTTTCTTCCCGCTCGAATCCAAGGGTCTCGATCAACTGCTTCTCCGTAAGCGGTATGGGCACCACCTGATCGGGAGCATACCAGAATTCCTGCACCCCGTTGTCGATGCAGACCATGTTGTCTTCCCGGCTGGTGCTGACCACCGTGCCGATCCGCTCGGTCCCTTCTTCCAGGATCCGGACGATATCGCCTTCTTTGAGTTCTGTGAGTTTGACCATATAGCGCTGATTTGATTTGGAATTTAACGATTATTCATCATATCACTTTCGTTTTAAAACAAAAAGACACCAGTTCTCTTGGACGAAAATGAAAGGAGAGTATCTTTCGGCCGAACCTGAAACTGCTCATGAGATTTGTGATCCTGACCCTGCTCCTGCTGGCCGGCCTGGCTCCTGTGGCCCAACAGCGGGTGGCAGCCCTGAACCGAGACGAGACCCGCGAAAAAGCCCTGCTCGCCCAGATCGACAGCCGCTACAAAAGCGATGTTGCCGGCCTTTCCGGACCCAATAAAAAATACACCGCCGCCATCTACCAGCAACGCCTGGACGCTATCCGGGAACTCTTTACCGGTGGACAGGTGGTAACCGATGCCGCCGCAACCGCCTACTTGAACCAGCTGCTGGCCGAGATCCTCCGGGCCAACCCCGCCATCCGGCCCGCCGACCTGCGGGTGCTGTTCTCCAACGCCTGGTGGCCCAACGCCGCATCCATGGGCGAAGGCACCATATTCGTCAACGCCGGCCTCTTTCATCGCCTGCACAACGAGAGCCAGGCCGCTTTTGTGCTCGGACACGAACTGGCCCATTACCTATTGAATCATGGAAATAACGGCATCGAGCGTTACGTGAGCCTCCTCTACAGCGATTCGATGCAGCTCCGGTTGAAAACCATCCAGAAGTCCGAGTTCCGGCAGAATGCCCAGCTGGAGGCGCTCGCCCGCAATTTCGCCTTCGGCTCCCACCGCCATAGCCGGGCCTTCGAGCATGAAGCCGACTCCATGGCCCTGGTGCTGCTGAAGAATACCGCCTTCGACCCGGCCGAGGCCCTCTCCTGCCTCGCCCTGCTCGATTCGGTGGACCGGGATAAGTATGAACACCCGCTCGACCTGGAGCGGCGTTTTTACTTCGATGTACAACCAATTAAGAAAGAATTGCACCAAACCGAAGCCCTGGCGTTCGCGGACACCAGGGATGAACAGACGGAAGCCCAAGC
>CBHWDR010000376.1:0-4203 GCA_966112575.1 uncultured Chitinophagales bacterium | reverse complement strand
CGGCCCAATCGTCGGCGCGTAAATTGCTGAAGTTCGAGCGCGTGCCCGTTGGCTACCGTGCCCGCCTGATCGCGTTTTCCGCCGAGGGCGACAAGATCCGGGGCTTCGCCTCCGACCTGCTGCTCGATTGGGGCACAACGGTCACCGTTAAGCTGAAACCCATGAACCGGGAAGGACTGAAACAATTGACGGCCAACTGAGTCCATTGTATCGGTTCTGCCTAAATTTACCGAACAACGATCCTACATGCCCAAAGAATCCTTTTGGAAGCGCATCGGAATACACGACTGGTTCCTGAAAAAAGAACCCGAAGGCCAGCATTACCAGGCGCCGCCGGCATTGACTCCCGATGATGTGTTCCGTTATATCCTCGAGAAGTTCACGGCTTCGATCAACGAGCTCTCCTTTGCCGACCGCGTGGTCTTCTACCACGAATACATCGTCTGTTTCAACCCCGAAGATTTCCGGGATTTCATGGACAACAAGAAAGGCATCTTCGGGCTCATCGTGCAGGAGTCGGTCAAGAGGTTTTACGAGATCCTGAAAGATTATCGCAAGCAGGGGCGCCATGTGGAGCCCTCCGCTTCGCGCTGGGTCTTTCGTTTCGTATCACATCCCGATTATGCCCGGGGCGACAAATCCTTCATTGGCAAGCTCCTGCCGGGCACCACGCACCAGGATAATTCCAACCTCCGCGTGACCTTCATCCCGCGGCAGACCGGCATTGCCCAGACGTTTGACATCAATCCCGACATCCTGCAGGGCTTCACGTTTTATTCGGAAGGCTATTACGAAGTGCCCTACCAGGATAACCTGACCTATGATGAAGAAGAGATGAAGAAGGTGACGGAGCAGAGCGTCAAGGCTCGCTTCGAGACCATCGTGCCGGAGAAGGAATTCGCCGGCAGGAAGATTGAATACATCATGAAGGAGAAAGAGATCGTGGTCAGCGGTAAAGACGATCCGGCCAAGGGTGCGGGCATCTTCAAGATCCCGACCGAATGGGTCAATTCGCCGCACCTGAAGATCCGCTGGGATGCCGACAATGACGCCTTCCAGTTGGCCTCTTTCGGGGAGAAGACCCTGGTGAACGAACGGGAAGTACCGCGCAGCTCGGGCGACTCGCCCACCTGGGTGGACCTGCCGCTCAACTCCCGCATCGTGCTTAACGGCATTGTGGGGGTGAACATTTTTAAGTCATGATTTCCGGATTTTGTGATTTTGTGATTTTTCGATTTAAATCACAAAATCCAGCAATCCCCAAATCTCTAAATCCCCTATTATGATCGCCATCGCCTTGTTCGTCATCTGTGTTTTGCTCCTGCTGGTGCATTTCCGGGAAATAAAATCAACGCATGAATCCTGAGTTCCTATATGGCGGCACCGATGTGGGCCGCATGCGCGACAACAACGAAGACGCATTCGTCACCGCTACGCTCGGCAACGGGCGCCTGCTTGCCTGCGTGATCGATGGCGTGGGTGGATACGAAGGCGGCGAGGTGGCGGCTGCCTATGCCCAGGAAGCCGTGAAAGAGCTGGTCAGCGGGAAGGGTGATGCGGTGACGGAAATGAAGAACGCCATCGTGCGGGCCAATGAGCGCATCATCGACCACCGCATGAAGCATCCCCAGCTCGACCGCATGGCCTGCGTGCTCACTATTGCCGTTGCCGATACGGAGAACAACAGCCTGCAGTTCGCGCACGTAGGCGACACGCGCCTCTATCTCTTCCGCGATGCCTCCCTGGTGAAGCTTTCGCACGACCAGTCCTTTGTCGGTTATCTCGAAGACAACCGCAAGATCTCCGAGGAAGAGGCGATGAATCACCCGAAGCGGAACGAGATCAGCAAGGCCGTGGGCTTCGAGCCGGCGATGGAATTCGTGGCCGATTATATCGAGACCGGCAGCTCACCCTTCCTTCCCGGCGACCTGCTCCTGCTCTGCAGCGATGGCCTTTCGGACCTGGTCGACAGCCAGACAATGATCGCCATCCTTAGCGGTAAGGGGAGCCTGAAAGAAAAAACGAACGCGCTCATCACGCGGGCCAATGAGCTCGGCGGAAAAGATAATATCACCGTGGTGCTGGTACAGCATCAGCGCGAACGCCGGCAGGAGCGGGCCACCCGCCCGAAGCTGGTGAAGAAAGCAGAGCCGGCCCCGCCGGCCCCGGCAACCGCAGTGCCATCCAATGCCCGATCCGCACCCACCCGCACGATCCCGGCCAAACGGGGCTCGGGCCTCACCTGGTTCCTGCTTTTTCTCAGCCTGCTGCTCGGCCTGGTGGCCTGGTACTTCTACCGGCAGGCCAACGGCCAGCCTAAAGGATCGGAGAGCCCGACAGGCGCACAGGTCCAGCGCAGCCCCGAAGAGCAGCGCCTCCTCGACAGCCTCAACCTGGCGCCGGTACTCTTTCTCGACAGCAGCTTCGGAAGAACGATCACCATCCACGATACCTTGCTTTTCCGCGGCGACTCGGTGCGCATCTACGGCAGCGGCCAGGTGCTTCGTGCCGACAGCAACTATGTAGGCCCCGGCCTGGCGATGACAGGCAACGGCCGTTACCTCATGCTCGACAATATCGTGCTGGATGGATTTGATATCGGCCTGCTGGTACCTTCCGGCACCCTGCAGCTAAAAAATGTGCAGTTCCGCAACTGCCGCATCCCCGTTCAATATGCCCTGCATCTGCCCGCAGGGCGCTTCATCAGCGGAAGCCTCAACGACAGCCTGGCGTTTAAACGCGACACGGCTTTTCGCAAGTAGCCGGCCACCCGAAAAACCCGAATGCAACCATGAACGCCCTTCGCTCCCGGAATATCGAACGCATTTTTATCCTGCTCATCGGCATCGTGATGACCCTCCTCTTCCTGCGCCTGCACAAGATGCTGCAGGAGGATTTTACCGAGGTCCCGAAACGCCTGAATGAGGGCACCATGGTCAACCTCAACGGGGGCGACCTGGGCCTGCGCATCCGCAACCTGTTGCAGAAGAGTTACTACTTCGAAGATGCGCGCGACATCGATCTTGCTTACAAGACCGTTACCGCGGGCATGGGCAGCGGCGCCGGGGAGATGGACAACATCGGTGAGCTCAACAAGCGCCGGTTCAACCTCACAACCCAGCAAGCTTATACCCAGGGTGGTGAGTCGTACCGGAAACGCGCCCTGCTGGCCCGGACGCTCGTGGGCTTCACCGGTGAGGACTCCCTGCTTTATCAACGCGAGCAGTCAGCGCCCCAGCCTTTCGCTGCGCTGACCAATGTGGGCATGGGCAAATACACCATCTCAGGCACCATCGAAGATGCAGCGGGTAAGCCTTCGGCCGGCACGCTGGTACGCCTGCAGCTGCTCCTGCCCGACAGTGCCTACAACGTGGAGCTGGCCGATGCTCAAAGAGTTGCCACCGAGATGAATGGAGGCGTTCGCCGGCAGTGGATCATCGACTCCAACCGCCGCGAACTCCAGGCGCTGACGGCCTATGCGCGCACCGATGGATCCGGCAAATACAGCTTCTCTGGCCTGCCCGACGGACAAACCTTCGAAGTGCTGCCGCTCAAGCCCGGCTTTGCTTTCGGCACCTCCAAGGGGGTATCGGAACTGAAGAAGAATACCAGCCTGAATTTTCTCCAGGCGGAACATACGATCCGCCTGTTCTCCAACCGCGACTTCAACAACCTGAAAAAAGAGAAGGCACTGATCGTGCGCGAGCCTGAAGAAGTGGAACGCTGGTACTGGATCATCGTAGGCTCTTTCCTCGGCGGCTTTATCCTGCTGCACATTCTGCTGACGATCTGGTTTCCGCGGGCCGACCAGCTACTCCTTCCGGCGCTGATGGTGCTTACCGGGCTTTCCTTCCTCACCTTGCTCAGCCTGCAGGACCCGCTCCGCGACCGCTTTCTTGCCCGCAATACCTGGGGCTATTTTGTCGGGGGCATCCTCATCGCCGGCCTGCTTCTGCTGTTCAACCTGCGGCGGTTCACGGTCGACTCGGGGCTCTTCCGCCTCTTCGCCTTTAAAAAGAATCCCAAGGCCGCCAATGGCTGGCCCTGGGCCGCAGCCGCAGCCGGGTTGCTCTTCCTGACCATTCTATTCGGCTCCGGTCCGGAAGGCTCGGGCGTGAAGGTGAATCTCTTCGGCTTTCAGCCTTCGGAGATCGTGAAGTTTTTGCTGCTCGTGTTCCTCGCCGGGTTCTTTACCGCCAATGA
>CBHWDR010000375.1:0-4213 GCA_966112575.1 uncultured Chitinophagales bacterium | reverse complement strand
GGTGATCTCCTCGTTGCCCTTCGCGGTGCCTATTCGGGCATGCGCAGCGCCAACCTTTTCGGACGTACCACGCCAGTGATCGGCGATGTGTATGCCGACAATGCCTACATCTCGGTTCAGAACTCCAACCGCTATATTGCCTTCCAGCAATACCTGCTTACAGTTGCCAATGGTGACGTGGCTGCACAGTGGAACGCCGCTTACTCGGTGATCCTGCGCGCCAACAACATCATCAACTCCAGCATCGCGGCCAACCCCAACGTGAACCAGTATAAGGGTGAAGCATACGCCATCCGCGCGCTTTGCTACTTTACGCTGATCCGCTGGCATGCCCGTCCGTTCACCGACAACCCGAACGGACCCGGCGTACCCCTGATACTGGCCTATAACCCCGATCAGAAAGCCGGCCGCGCTACGGTTCAGGAAGTGTACAACCAGATCATTTCCGATCTGACCCAGGCTTATACCCTGATGACCCAGTACACGAACTCTTCACAGTTCAGCAAGTATGCCGCCCGCGGCCTGCAGGCGAAAGTGTACCTGACCATGGGTGACATGGCCAATGCACGTACCGCTGCGCTCGACGTGATCAACAACGGTGGCTTTACCCTGGTTACGGCTGCCAACTATGTAGCCTACTGGAACAATGCCACGGTGACCACGAACAAGGTGGAGACCCTGTTTGAAGTGTCTTCGGATGCGGTGAACAACAACGCCTTCGACGCGCTTGGTTATATCTACAGCCAGCAAGGCTATGGTGACCTCCTCGTATCGGACGAGCTCTACAGCCAGTTCGAAGCCGGTGATGTACGTCTCGGCCTTTACCAGGTAGGTACACGCGGTGGTATTCCTGCCATCTTCGTGAACAAGTATCCTTCACTGGCTGGTGATCGCAGCGATACGAAAGTGCTCCGCCTCAGCGAGATCTACCTGATCGCTGCTGAAGCAACCGCACTGACCGATGCCACGGCTTCCCAGGGTTACCTGAATGCCGTGCGCTCGCGCCGCAACCTGCCGAACGTAACCGCTACCGGCCAGGCTCTCCTCGATGCCATCATTCTGGAGCGTCGCCGCGAGCTGGCTTTCGAGGGTGATCGTTACATGGACCTGATGCGTTTGAAACTTCCCGTGGTACGTAGCGCCAACTATACGCCTGCTACTGCCCGGAACATCCCTTACGCCGACTTCCGACGCGTTTTCCCGATCCCGCAGCAGGAGATCGATGCGAATGATGTGATCCGCAACCAGCAGAACCCAGGCTGGTAAGCAGAGAACGATAAAATAAAAAAGCCCCCCGTCGGTTGACGGGGGGCTTTTTGTTGATCAGTGATGAGTGTTCAGTGATGAATGATGAGCGATCAGTGATGAGTGATGAGTAATGAATGACGAATGACCGGTATTGCAGGTCAGCGATCAGCGATCAACGATCAGAGATCAGCGATCAAAAATCAGCGATCAGAAGTCAGCGATCTATTTTATGAATTTCCTCAGCGCTTCTTCCAGCTGGGGGCCGCGGAGGTTTTCGGCAACGATGTTTCCTTGGGGATCTACGAGCACATTGTAGGGAATGCTTTCAAAATTATAAAGGGAAACGGCAGCGCTTTTCCATTGCTTCAGGTCGGAGATGTGGTTCCAGGTGAGGCCGTCGGCCTGGATGGCCCGGATCCAGTCTTCACGGCGCTGGTCGAGCGAGACGCCGAGGATGGTGAAGTTCTTATCCTTGAAGGCATTGAAGGCCTTGACCACATTTGGGTTCTCCTGCCGGCAGGGAACACACCAGGAAGCCCAGAAGTCCACCAGCACCCATTTTCCGCGCAGGGAAGAAAGCGTGAATGCCTGTCCGCTGGTATCCGGCATATTCAGGTCCGGGGCCTGCACGGATGGAATCTTCGCCTTCATGGCTGCAATTGCCTTATTGGCCGGGAAACGGTCGGCGGCGCCCCGCACCAGGTTGGCCGTCTCCAGGGGCGAGAGGGTGGGCAACTGCATTTGCTGCATATAACCCTGGTAGGTCTGCAAAGCAAAGAGGAAGGTGATCGGGTTCCGGGCCTTCTCCAGGAAATCCAGCGTGTACTGCTTCATCTCGCCCTGGGCCGTAAAATAATTGCTCATCTGCGCACCCTGCAGGCTGTCGAACTGCTGCCTGCCTGCAGAGTCACGCGGCGGGGTCAGGCGGCGCACGGAATCCAGCTCCCTGGCCGTGACGATGAAGTTGCGGATCCGCGCCTGGATCGTACTGTCGAAGCCCAGGTAGTCTTCGGTGGCTTCAGAGCCACTGATCCTCGCCCGGGTGCCCGGGGCGCCTGAGAGGTCAGCTGCAACGGTGATCTTCTTGCTGTCGTTGATCAGGAAGGCAAAGGGATAGACCTGGCGGTCGGCACGCAGGCTGAGCATCATCTGTTCGTCCACCTGGGTGCGGATGGTGAAAGCGCCATTATCTACAGCGCCCGAGTCGATGACCACGGGGCGGCTGCCGTCGGATTTACTCCGTTCGAGGTAAACCATGCGCGCAGGGGCACCGGTCACCTTGCCTTCGATCACGAAGGGGGTGCTGGTTCGGGTCTTGCAGGCGAAAGCGAGGGGAAGGAGCAGGTAGGCAAGTCGTTTCATTAGGATTGCATTAATCGTTCTAGAATTTTATCGTTGACCAGTTTGGCATCGGCGCGGCCCTTCGAGCGCTTCATTACTTCGCCCACAAAGAGTGCGAGCAGGCCCTTCTTGCCTTTTTTGTATTCGGCGATCCGGTCGCGATGCCGCTCCAGGGCCGCGTCGATGAGCGCGTCCAGCTCTTCGCTGCCGCCCTGGGTGCGCAGCTGGTGCTGATCGATATACGAGAGCAGGTCCGGTTCGGTCGTATCCAGCAGGTGCGGCAGGACCTTTTGCGCCGCGAGGGCGAAGGAGATCTCCTTCGCTTCCACGAGTCCGATCAGTTGCGCAAGCCCGCCTATATGGATGGCCGGTGATCCTTCTTCCCGTGCGGCGAAAAGGGTGCGGACCGGGCCAATGATCCAGTTGGCGGCCGGCTTAGCAGGCGCGCCGGCTGCGGTCAGCCGGTCGAAGAGAGCAGAAAGCTCCGGGTCATCGGCCAGTATGCGGGCATCCTGTTCGGGTAAGCCCTGATCGGTCATCAGTCGCTGCTGAATGGCCGCCGGCAGGGGAGGCATGGACGAGCGGATCGCTTCGATCTCCTCCACGCTGATGGAAAAAGGCGGAAGGTCGGGATCGGGAAAATAACGATAGTCTTCCTCGTCTTCCTTCGTGCGGATGGAATAGGTCGTTCCTTCCGCTTCGTTGAAGCCCCGCGTTTCCTGCGTGATGGAAAGGCCTTTGCGATGCCGGTCGATAAGCCTTGCGGCTTCCACCTCCACGGCCTTGCGGATAAAGCGGATCGAGTTGAGGTTCTTGATCTCCACGCGGGTACCGAGCCGGGTTTCGCCCAGGGGCCGGACGGAGATGTTCACATCGCAGCGCAGGCTGCCTTCTTCCATATTGCCATCACAAACGCCCAGGTGGCGCACCAGCTTGCGGAGGGCGGTAACATAAGCAGCCGCTTCTTCTGCGGAGCGGATATCGGGCTCAGTCACGATCTCGAGCAGGGGTGTGCCGGCGCGGTTGTAGTCGATGGCGGAGTGATGGGGATGAAGGTCATGGCTGCTTTTGCCCGCGTCTTCTTCGATATGGATGCGGTTGAGGCGGATCTTCCTGGATTGCTTTCCCACCTGGACTTCGAGAAAACCGTCGCGGCAGATGGGCGTGGTATGCTGCGAGATCTGGTAGCCCTTGGGCAGGTCGGGATAGAAATAGTTTTTGCGTGCGAAGAAGTTTTCGCGCACGATGGTGCAGTTGGTCGCCAGCCCGAGGCGGATAGCCAGGGGAATCGCTTCGCGGTTGAGGCGGGGGAGGGTGCCCGGATGGCCGAGGGAGATAGCGCTCACGAGGGTGTTGGGCTCGGCCCCGAAGGCAAGGGCATCGCTGCAGAACAGCTTGGTGCGGGTCAGCAGCTGGGCGTGCACTTCCAGCCCGATCACGATCTCATAGTCCGAAGCCATGGCGCGAAGGTAGCCCTTTCCCTGTGGCACCTGGCAGGTTCGCCCCAACCTAGCAGGTCGGCCCGACCTAGCAGGTTCCCAAAAGAAAAGCAGCGCCCAACGGCGCTGCTTCAAATACTATTGCGAAGGATCGCTTAGAGATCCGCGGTCTTCAGCGTCTTCGG
>CBHWDR010000374.1:0-4228 GCA_966112575.1 uncultured Chitinophagales bacterium | reverse complement strand
CTGCCGTTTTGAATCGGCCACCCCGACGAGGCTTCCTGTGGCATTGTTATACGTTATGCCGGAGATTTCGTTGAGGTCTTTACCCAATTCGTTGAGCTCGCCTTTGTTCAGGTCATAGCCCTCCGGAGAGGTGTAACCCTGTTCCGTACAGCCGGATAGTAACGCCAGAGCACAAACGAAACCGGCGATACGGCGGGGCAGGCATTTGGTTTGAATTGATTGCTTCATCACTGTACAGATTATCAAACAACGCACCACATGACCGAAACGCAGGAGCAAATACTATCCGAAGCCAGGCAGTTTGTAACCGACCACTTTACGCACAAGGTCCGGCCGCACTTCGTATTTCACAGTCTCGACCACACAGAAGACGTGGCGGAGGCTGCCAGCCAGATGGCCGATCACTACGATCTGCCGGAAAATGACCGTTATATCCTGATGCTGGCCGCCTGGTTCCATGATACGGGCTACTCACTGGGCGTGGCCGCCGGGCATGAAGAAGAAAGCGCCCGTATCGCCAGCGAGTTCCTCGAAGCCCGCGGTGTTGATGAGACCACGATCCAAAAAGTGGTGTCCGCCATCCGTGCCACCAAGATGCCCCAGTCGCCGGTAAGCCTGCTGGAGCAAATCCTTTGCGATTCCGATCTCTATCATCTTTCCACGGCCGATTTCAAGGCCCGCAGCCAGCTCCTCAAGCAGGAGCAGGAAACCCTGCTCGCCAATAAGATCTCGAAAAAAGACTGGCGGAGGAACAACATCCAGTTCCTCGAGAACCACCGCTATTTCACCGACTACGGCCAGGAGAACCTCGAGCCCCGGAAGGCCGAGACCCTGCAGGGTATCCAGACGAAGAAGCAGGTCCGGAAAGTAGAGGAGGAGCAGCAGCAACAGGAGTTCTTCCCCTATGTGTTCGAGCCCTCGCCCTTCAGTGCTGACAAGGATGACCTGAAAGCACAGGCGAAGAATACCGAGCGCGGGGTACAGACCATGTTCCGCACCACGTCCAGCAACCATTTCGAACTCAGCTCGCTGGCCGACTCGAAATCGAACATCATGATCTCGGTGAACTCCATCATCATGTCGGTGGTGCTCACGGTGCTCCTCGCACGTCTTGCTTTTTATCCCGAATACATTCTGCCCACGATCATCCTGCTGGCCGTGTGCCTTGCTTCGATCATCTTCGCCATCCTGGCTACCCGTCCTTCAGTGAACAAGGGACGGTTTACCGAAGATGATATCCGGAACAAGCGCACCAACCTGCTCTTCTTCGGCAACTTCCACCGCATGCGCCTCGAAGAGTACACCTGGGCCATGAACGAAATGATCAAGGACCGCGAATACCTCTACAACACCATGATCAAGGATATCTATTACCTCGGCGTGGTGCTGGCCAAGAAATATCGCTACCTGCGCATTTCCTACACCATCTTCATGTGGGGCATCATCATCACCGTCATCGCCTTCGCAGTCGCCGGCATCTGGGGCGGCATCGACCTCGGTGGAAGTAATGCCAAAGTGATCGACTACCAGAAATAGGCTAAGAGTTTAAAAGAGTAAAAGGAGGGGAAAGAGGTACCCTATCGGTAGCGACGAGTTCAGAACACACAAGAATCAGCATATATAAAAGAGAAGGGCCTTACACTCGTAAGACCCTTCTCTTTTTATCTCTTTTTCCTCTTAGCCTTCTCTTAGCACACTCAGCTCTTTCCGGATCGTTTCGATCAACTCGGTCTTCGTGATCGGCACGCCCATGATCTTGTTGTAGCCCTTTGCATCAACGAGGTATTGATCGCGGATGATCTTGATCAGCTGGCCGTTGTTGATCTCGGGGATCAGCACGGTCTTGAAGCGGCGGAGCAGTTCGCCGAGGTTGCGGGGGAAAGGACGGAGGTAACGGAGATGCGCATGCGCAACCGAACGGCCTTCGTTGACCAGTTCTTCCACCGTGGCCTTGATCACCCCGTAGGTGGATCCCCATCCCAGAACGAGCACATCTCCCGAATCGGGACCGTTATCGATCGTCTGCTCAGGGATCGAGTTGGCGATGCGGTCGACCTTCTCCTGGCGGATCTTCACCATCAGCTGGTGGTTCTCCGGGTCGTAGCTCACGTTACCGGAGATGTTCTCTTTCTCCAGTCCGCCGATGCGGTGCTCGAGACCCGGTGTTCCGGGGAGCGCCCAGGGGCGTACGAGATGCTCGTTGCGCTGGTAGGGCTGGAATTTATCTTCACCATGACCCAACTCGGTCTTGAAAGTTACATGGATGGGCGCCAGGTCGGCCGTGGACGGGTACCTCCAGGGCTCGGCGCCGTTGGCGATATAGCCATCCGAAAGCAGGATCACCGGCGTCATATGCTCGATGGCAATGCGCGCCGCCTCGTACACCGCCGGGAAGCAGTCCGAAGGCGTGGAGGCCGAGATCACCGGCATGGGCGATTCGCCATTGCGGCCGTAATAGGCCTGCAGCAGGTCGCTCTGCTCCGTCTTGGTCGGCAGGCCGGTCGAGGGGCCGCCGCGCTGCACATTCACGATCAGCAGCGGGATCTCGAGCATCAGGGCAAGACCCATGGCCTCGGTCTTCAGCGCCATTCCCGGACCGGAAGTCGTCGTCACACCCAGGTGGCCGCCATACGAGGCGCCGATCGCGGCGGTGATGCCGGCGATCTCGTCCTCTGCCTGGAAGGTTTTGATACCAAAATTTTTATGCTTGCTGAGCTCGTGCAGGATGTCGGAGGCCGGGGTGATGGGGTAGGTGCCCAGGAACAGGGTCAGCCCGCTTTTCACCGAGGCGGCGATGAGGCCGTAGGCAAGGGCCTGGTTGCCCATTATAGAACGGTATTGTCCGGGGTTGATGGTGGCACGCTCGACCTTGTACTGAGTGGTAAAGGTCTCGGTGGTGTCTCCATAATTGTAGCCAGCGCGGAGGGCTTTCAGGTTCGATTCGAGGATCTCGGGCTTCTTGGCGAATTTTTCCCGGATGAAATTCTCGGTGTTCGCCATATCGCGGCCGTACATCCAGTAGAGGAAACCCAGCACGAACATATTCTTCGCCCGGTCTTTTTCCTTCGTGCCCAGCTGATAGTCCTTCAGGGCCTCGCGGGTCATCTTCGTCACATCCATCCGGATCACTTCGTAGGATTCCAGGCTCTGGTCTTCTAGCGGGTTGATCCCTTCGGGGTAATTGGCGAGACGGAGGTTCTTCGCGTCGAAGCCATCAGTATTCACCAGGATCTTCCCACCCTTTTTCAGGTGTTTGAGATTGGTTTTCAGGGCCGCGGCATTCATGGCCACCAGCACATCGAAGCTGTCGCCCGGGGTATAGATCGAGTCGGAAGAAAAGCGCAGCTGGTAGCCTGACACGCCCGGGATCGTACCCTGGGGTGCCCGGATCTCGGCCGGGAAGTCGGGGAAGGTCGACAGATCGGCCCCGAGCAAAGCGGTATTGTTGGTAAACTGGGTACCGGTAAGTTGCATGCCGTCGCCCGAGTCGCCGGCGAATTTGATCACTACGTCCTTAAGGACTTCCTGCTTGCGTTCCATGGCGGCAAAGGTCGGACGGAATAGCCAATATTGAACAAGGAATATCAAGGCAGAGCTGGCCATTGATAGTGATCACTGATCTCTGATCATTGATTGCTCATCATCCCCGACCCGGCCTTGCGGTCGCCCAGGTCTTTGCCTTCGGTCTTCCGCTTGGCGGCGCCAATAACGAAATAGAGGATCAGTATGAGAACGGCGGCGAGTGCGATAAAGGGAACTATCATAATCTGTTGTTTCACAGGTTTAAAACAGCAATTATGCCAGTGCCGCTCAGCCTTGGGAATATCTTATTCAGCCCTGTTCACGGGCTCGCCTGCCTTCAGCTCTTCCGTTCGGATCACGATCAGCGGCTGCACTTCCTCTTCTTCCACCCGTCGCTTCATGGGCTGCCGCTTCCAGTAGGTGAGGCTCCGCCAGGCCCACTCGAAAGGCCCGAAGCGGTAATAGCGCAGCCAAATGTGAGACGTGATGATCTGGAAAGCCCAGACCGCCGCCACCACGTAATAGACCTGGTAGCGCTGCAATTCATTAAATTGGTTGAAACCGTAGAAGATCACCCCCATGATGATCGACTGGCTGAGGTAATTCGTGAACGCCATCTGACCCACCGGCAGCAGCAGGTTGAAGAGCTTGCGGAAGGGCAGGAGCTTGTAAAGCAGGATCAGGAGGCTGAGGTAACCCACCGTTT
>CBHWDR010000373.1:0-4232 GCA_966112575.1 uncultured Chitinophagales bacterium | reverse complement strand
TCGACACCCTGTCCACGGCCCAGGGCTGCGACTCGGTCCTGCACCTTCGTTTGACTGTTGCGCGGCAGGAAAGCCAAAGCCTGTCGGGCTGCGGCAGCGTGGTCTATAACGGAACGAGCTATTCGGCTTCGACCATCTTGCGGGATACGGTGCGCACGGCCGCGGGTTGCGACAGCCTGTTGCGGACCATCAGCATTCAGGTGGCCCAGCCTTCGCCCGTGACCACGGTGAACGCTTGCCTCTTGCCCGGGGCCGGCTACCCGTTTTTCGGACAGGTGCTCACGCAGCCGGGAACTTACACGCAGGTGCTGACGAATGCCCGCGGCTGCGATAGCCTGGTGCGCCTGCTGCTGTACGGTACGCGGCGGGACACCCTGCGGCTGGAGGGGTGCACCTCGGTAAGCTATGCCGGTACGACCTACAGTAATTCCACCAGCCTGCAGGAACGCCTGCCTTCGGCGGTGAGCGGCTGTGATTCGCTCTTGCGGACCGTGGAGATCATAGTGCGGAGCTGCGGCGATGATATCTACCTGCCTTCTGCCTTCACGCCCAACGGAGATGGGCTGAACGATGACCTGCGGGTGCTTGGCGCCCCGGTGGCATCGATGGAGCTCTCGGTGTACAACCGCTGGGGGCAGCTGGTGTTTCAGTCGCGCGTCCGCAGCCGCGGGTGGGATGGCACCCTGGGTGGCCGGGCGCAGGCCTCGGGGACCTTCGTCTATCTTTTGAAGGCGGTTCTTCCGGATGGGCGGCAGGTGCAGAAGCAGGGCACGGTGGCGCTTATTCGTTAAAAGGAAGCTGGCGTAAACCTCGAAGGTTTATAAAACCTTCGAGGTTTACGCGCGCGCGTGCGCCTGTGGGAATTCCTAAAAAAGGGAAAAAACCCGGCAAATAAGGAGAAAATCCGACAACCTTCAAGGTTTATAAAACCTTCAAGGTTGTCGGGATGCCGGGAATGAAGATCTCCAAATCCGGGAGCACGCACTGACCTACCTTCGCCCTCCATGCAGGCAATTTCTCTTCGAACCCAGGCGAAACAAACCCTAAAACTGGCCGGGCCCATCATCATTGGCGAGCTGGCGCAGATGTCGCTGCACCTGATCGATACAGCTATGGTAGGGGCGGTGAGCTACCAACAGCTGGCCGCCGCTTCCCTCGTGATCGCCGCCATGAATATTCCGTTTGTGCTGGGCATCGGCATGACCATCTCGGTCTCACAACTGGTATCGCTGGCCCATGGCCGTGGGGAAGATAAAGCCGTTTCACACTACGGCTACAACGGCTTCGTGCTTTGCGCGCTCACGGCCGCGGTGATCGCCCTCCTGCTGATCACGGGGAAAGATCTTCTCTGGCACCTCGGCCAGGATCCCGAGGTCGTGCGGCTGGCCCTGCCCTTCATGAACCTGAGGGGCTGGTCGATCCTGCCCATGCTGCTTTTCATGACCCTGAAGCAGTTTGCCGATGGCCTGCAACTGACGAAGACGGCGATGACGCTTTCCCTGCTGGCCCTTCCCCTGAATATCCTGCTCAACTGGCTGCTGATTTTCGGCAATGCCGGCTTTCCCCGGCTCGAATTAGTGGGCGCGGGCTGGGCGACGCTCATCACCCGCTCCACGATCTTTCTCATCCTGTTGGTCGTGGTGTTGCGGCACCGAGTCTTTCATCCCTACACTTCCGACCGGTCCAACCAATGGGTCTTGCGTGCCCGCACCTGGCGTGACCTGCTCGGTATCGGTGTGCCGAGTGCGTTGCAGATCGGCATGGAGGCGGGTGCTTTCGCCGTATCGGGCATCATCATCGGAACCCTTGGCGCCGTAGCCCTCGCTGCGCACCAGATCGCGCTGAGCTGTGCCTCCTTCACCTTCATGGTGTCGATGGGACTGGCACAGGCAGGCTCCATTCGCGTGAGCAATTCCTTTGGCCGGAACGACTGGCCCTTGATCTCGGCCATCGGCAGGAGTACGCTCGTCACGGCGCTCGCCTACGGTATTTTCTGCGCATTGATCTTCGTGCTGGGCCGGCACTTCCTGCCGGCGCTGTTCAATAAGGAAGCATCGGTACTGGCACTGGCGGCCACGCTGATGCTGATGGCGGCGCTCTTCCAGATCTCGGATGCCACGCAGGCCATTGGTGCCGGCCTGCTCCGGGGGATCAAGGATGTGAAGACGCCCACGGTGCTGATCGGCATTGCTTATTGGGTAGTCGGGATCCCCGTGGGTTATGTGCTGGCTTTTGTGCTGGACATGGGGGCGGTAGGCATTTGGCTGGGGCTGATCCTGGGGCTGACCTTCGCTTCGGTGTTCCTGATCACGCGATTTCTAAAAATGAGCCGGCGGAACCTGCCCGGTTAGCGCGAACCTGCTAGGTCGGGGTGAACCTGCTAGGTTAGCGGCAACCTGGCAGGTTAAGGCCTGTCGTTGGTCAAACCAGGATGCGCTTGGATTCGATTTTCCTGTTGTGGAACTCGAGGAATTTATCAAGTCCTCCAAACCGTTCTAGCACCAGTTCCTTCGCCACAATTGTTGGGCCGGTTGAGAGAAATTGAGAAAACGAGGTCCACTGCCAATCGTGGATCGTTTTGCTGAAATCGTGGTGCGCTGGATTCTTGTGCGCGTAGAAGACTGCATTGCGAAATTGTTGCTCGTCTTCAATGTGTACTCTTCTAAAGCGATTGCGAAAAAGCTTTCCGTTCCGGAAATGATGATGGTTAAAGGTTTTGGAATAGCTATTCAGCATATTCGAGATTTGCTGCCGTAAAAATTTTGGTGCAAGAGACGGGTGGAGGATCGCTTCTTCGCCTTTTAGTTCGGAATAATGGACGGCCAGCTCATCGATCTGTTTAAACTGGAGTACTGTGTGAAAATGATTGGGTAAAAGGCTGTAAGCATAAAGCTCAGCTATCGGCGTAAGGTATTTTAGAATCCGCTGACAAAAGCAATGATAGTCATCAAAGGACCGGAAAGAATGCTCGGAGCCATTAGCGTGTGAATACAAGTGGTATTCTTTTCCCGGTATCAGGTCGATATAAAAATCCTGCATTCCTGCAAGCTAATTGTGCCAGGACGTGATCTGAGGTGAAAAACCTCCTGACTTTGGCGTTTTTTTCGGGTCCGACCTAGCAGGTACCACTGCACCTGCTAGGTCCCCTATAACCTGCCAGGTTGGGGTGTACCTGCTAGGTTGGGGTGAACCTGCTAGGTCCCCACCGCGCCGATCCAGTCGATCACCCGGCTCGTATACCCGTATTCATTATCGAAGAAAGCCACCACCTTCAGCTGCCGGCCGACCACCGAGGTCAGGCTGCCGTCAATGATCGCCGAATGCGGGTCGGCCTTGATGTCCATCGAAACGATCGGGTCTTCGGTGTAGGTGAGGATGCCGGCGTATTCGCCCGCCGCTGCCTCGCGAAGCAGGTCGTTGACCTGGCGCACCGTCACATCCGAGCGCATCTGGAAATTAAGGTCGGCCATGGCACCGTTACTCACCGGCACCCGCGAAGTGAGCGTAGCGATCTTTCCTTCCAGCATCGGGAAAAGCCGCTCCAGCGATTGCGCCAGGTCCACCGGCACGGGGATGATCGACTCTGCAGCTGCCCTTCCACGCCGGAAGTCCTTATGCGGACCGTCCACGAGTTCCTGCCGCGACGTATAGGAATGGATCACGTGGATCTGTACCGACTCGATGCCGATCGATTGCAGGAGGTGGAGGAGGTGCGTGCAACAGTTCGTCATGCAGCCGCCGGGAGAAATGATATCCAGTTCAGGTGCCAGCTGATGCTGGTTGAAGCCGTAGATCATCAGGGGTAATTCCTCTGCGCCCGTCGTGGAGAGGATCACTTTGCGGGCACCCGCCTCAAGGTGCTTCGAAGCACCTGCTTTGGTCGTGAACCGCCCCGAGCATTCGAGCACCACGTCCACGTTCAGCTCCTGCCAGGGCAGGGCGGAAGGTTCAGGCTCCTGCAGCAAGCGGATGCTTCGGCCACCGATGACCAGGTCGGCGCCGGCGCGCTCCATCGGCTCGAACAGCGGTCCATAAACCGAATCATACTTCAGCAGGTAGGCCAGGTTCTCAGGGTCCATGATATCGTTCACCGCAACAATGCGATAGTCAGTGTGGTGCAGCAGCCGGCGCAAAAGCAATCGTCCGATCCGGCCCATGCCATTGATGGCTAGGTTCATGCCGCAAAGGTAGCGGGAGGGAGCCCACCTTCGCCAAGGCTACGGCGGGGGATT
>CBHWDR010000372.1:0-4239 GCA_966112575.1 uncultured Chitinophagales bacterium | reverse complement strand
AACCGCTCCAGCCGCATGTTGGCCGGTTGCTTCTGGGAGATCGGGTAGAGGGTACCCTTCAGGTCGTTGCGGAACACCACCTTATTCAACTCGCCTTTGAGGAAATAGGCGAAGATCGCGTCACTCTTGGTCTGGTTGACGCTGGTATAGGCGCTGTCATTGTCCTGGATGAAATAAACCGACTCGGCAGCGCCCCGCGCCCGCACCGAATCCAGCTCACCTTCGTGGAACCAACCATCGATCCGCGTCGACTTGATCTGGTTGTACACGCCGGGGTCCACCTCGTTCACCATAAAGCCGTTCTCGAATACCCGGACCTTATCGGCCTTCTTATTCTTCGTATACAGTTCGATCGTATCGCCGGTGATCTGGCTTTTGCGGGCCCATACCACGGGATCGAAGTAGAGGTGGAAGGTCGAGTCTTTGAAGGAATAGAACATCGAGTCGCTCACCGCCTGCATGGAGTCGGTAAAGACCCGCACGTTTCGGAAAGCCTCGAAATACCGGTTGGTGCTGTCCTTCTCCCTCAGGTTGAGCCGGCGCAGCCGGGCCGTATCATTTTTATACAGCTCGGTCAGGCGGGCGCTGAAGAGCGTGTCGGCGGCTACATAGATGGAGTCGTTGTCCTGCCGGATGATCATCAGCGGCTTGCCCGTGGCCAGTGTGGCCTCGGTCTTCCGGTCGATGAAGATGGTATGCGCGAGCACGGTCGTGCCCTGGGCCGTATCCACCACGATCGCATTGCCTTCCATCTGGATGATATTCCGCTCGTCGTCGCTGGCGATCCGGTCGGCCGTGGCCCTTCGTGGGCCGTCTTCCACGATGGTGCGCGAAATGAAATCCGCGCGGCCGGTTGCGGCATTATACGTGCCCATGTCGGTGACGATCTTCCGCTTCGTGCTGTCAACGATAGTTGTCCGTGCGATGAACTGCGCGATCTGGGACTCGGTATTATAAATAAGGGAATCGCTGCGCAGCGTATAGGCGGGATCCTTCACCACCACGTTTCTTCGGAAGTAAACGTCTTTAAGCTCGGTATAATAAGTGCCTTCACCACTCGTGACCACCGACTTGCGGTTCACCAGGCGCCCGCCATTGGTATAGGTGCCGATGCGGTTGGCCACATCATAGTTGAGGTCGGGCGTGGTGAGGGTTGCCCTTCCATCGGTGAGGCGCACCCGCCCACGCAGGTAGGCCAGCCGGATGTCGGTCTGGTAGCGGAGGTAATCGGAATAAACGGAAGTGGTATCCTGCTTGATGCGCACCGAGCCGAAGGCTTCGAAAATATGGCCGGCATTGTTCACGATGCAGGAGTCGCAAAAGAAGAGGGTGCTGCCCTGCTGCAACTGCACATTACCCGAAGCGATCTGCCATTCCACGCCCGGAGCGATCCGCTTCCAGTAGAGGTTTTTGGCATTGATGATACGAACAGGGGTGGAGTCCCCGGCAGGCTGTGCATGCGCCACAAATGCGAACAATAGGAGTAGAAGCAGCGTGCCGGTACGTATCATCATGGTTGTTTCGCCACCGTGTCTTTGGCTGCGGGCGAAGATAGCGGCTGCCCTTTCGTCTTGCCCCCGAAAACGGAAAAATTAACGTAGCGTTTGGGGTGGAGCCGGAGGTCATCGATCGTGATCTCAGCTGCCAGTGCGGCCTTGTTCATGCGATCGGCAACCCCGGAAAGACGGTCGTAGAGCTGCCGGTCATTCATCAGCAAACCCAGGGAGCCATTCTTCGAGTTGAGGCTGGCGATGGTATTGCGCAGTTCACCCACGGCGCCCTGCAGGGCCGCCACCGTTCCTTCAATGTTCGCATTGGCGATCTTGGAGGTGGTCACTTCCACGTTCCGGATCGAGCTGGTGATCGCATCATTGTTGCGGGCCAGGTTGCCGGTGATGGAATTCAGGTTGGTCATCGACTGGGCCAGCTGACCACTTTGCGCATCGAGCAAACGGGTAAGGTAAACCGAAGAGGTGGTGAGGTTGGCGATCAGGTTGTGAAGATTGTTCTTCGTGTTGGGATCAAAGACCGAATTGATGCCGCCGAGTACGAGGGCCAGGGAATCCAGGGTGGTATTCACCCGCGTGATCGTCGGCGCCAGCTGCGACTGCAGGTTACCGATCAGGCCCTTGTCGAGGCGGGTCTTCAGTGTATCCCCGGTCTTGTAATAGGCATTGGAGGGACCCTTCTCGATATTGATAAAAGAGGTGCCGAGCAGGGATGCGTCGATATAGGCAATGGAATTATTCGGGATCCGCACGTCGCGGGTGAGGTGGATCTCCACCAGTACCGAATTGACTTCGGCATCGCCCTGGGCGATATTGAAGACGGTGCCGATCGGGAGGCCATTGATCTTGACGGGATTGGATTTATCCAGGCTGCCCACGTTTTCGAAACGCGCGTACAGCACAGGCGGCTTGGAGAAGATATTCTGGCCTTTCAGGAAATTAAAACCCAGGACAAGAACCACGATAGCGACAAGTGCAAGAATGCCGACCTTGGTTTCATTACTCAATTTCATGATTCTGTTTTTCTATTCTACTACTGCCTATTCCGGTGTCAAAATAAGCAATAAATTCTCAACCATACAGCCTGTGCCGCCCGGTAGGATGGGAGGGCTAAAAAATCATACCATGGCAGCTGCCCATAAAAAAAGCCGTCCCTGAGGACGGCTTTTCCAATTCGTTGATGCTTATCGGGCCTGGCGCTTCTTTTCCCGCTGATCGATCGCCTGCAGGAACTCGAGCGGGGTTTTCTGCTTCGGATCCGTAGGGATCGAGCCGGTGCCGGCCGTTCCGCCATTGATCTGCTTCTTCTCGAGCCAGGTCTTGTAATTCTTCACGGCTTCGTTGATGCAGGAGGCCAGCTGGTCCTGTCCGGAATCACTGGTCAGGTAGATCTCTTCTTCCGGGTTGGTGATGAAGCCGGTTTCCACGAGCACGCTGGGCATGGCCGTTGCCTGCAGCACCCAGATACCGACCTGGCGCTGCATCTTGCCGCCCGAAATCCGTCCGGCTTTCGAGAATTGCTCTTCCACCATTCCGGCCAGCGTGGCGCTCCGGCGCTGGAACTGCAGGGTCTTGGCCAGGGAGAGGGCCACGAACTCGGGGGAGTTCACGTCCACCTCGCCATAGTTCTGCTTGTAGTTCTCTTCGGCCAGCATCGGCGCGTTCTCGCGCACCGCCACTTCTTTCGCATCACCCTTATGGGCACCCCAGATGTAGGTCTGCGTTCCCTTGGCGCGGGTGTTCGGCACCGTGTAATAACGATAAACAGGGATCTTGCGGGTTTTCTTTACTTTCTTCTTGCCCTGCTTTACATAGTACACCTCGGTACGGGTACCGGTCTGCTCGCGCTTGTCGATCGGCGGCATGGCATTTACATGGATCGAGATGAAGAGATCCCCTTTGTTCTGGTTGGCGATCTCGGAACGTTCGTGGAGCTTGGTGATGTACTTGGTGGGGCGGGTTTCGATGATCTTCGCATCGGGGAAATCACGTTGCATGAGGGCCACCAGCTTTTTGGATACAGCCAGGGCGATATCGTCTTCGTGGGCAAAGGTGCCGGAAGCGCCGTCGTACCCACCGCCGGGCTTGATGCCATGGCCGGCATCGATCACGATGGTCCGTAATACCTGTTGCTTCACCGGTTTCTTATACGACGAGAAAAGCAGGGATACGGTCGGAACGAACAAAAGGGCCAGCAGCGTTTTTTTAAGCATATCAGATTTTGTTAGGCGGTTTACACTTTTCTTCACAAATCGATTAGGGTACAAACGATTACTTTTGTTTCAACCTTATGTCGGGACTGCACAAATTTAGGCCAAAAAGACTTCTGCGCTATTGGGCGGTTCCCGCTTTTTGCATCCTCATAACGTTCGCTTCCAACGCAGGTCGTGCATTGCGATCGGAAATTTACAGCACTTTAACATCGGATACAATACCCCGGAGGAAACCGGGGCCGGTCGACCGGCCGGGAGTTACTGATACCACGGTGCGGCCCATCCGAAACAATGCCACCACCGACACTACTCCAAGAAGAAGAGACACCACGGTCCGGACGGGCGACAGCCTGGTGCGGCAGGTCGACACCTTCGATATCCGGATGTCGAAAGACACCCTCGATGCGCCGGTTAATTATGAAGCCTCCGACAGCGGTGTGCTCTTTGTGAAGGAGAACCGGTTCGTGCTGTATGGAAAGACCAAGACCGAGTACCGCGACATCACCCTCACGGCGCCA
>CBHWDR010000371.1:0-4246 GCA_966112575.1 uncultured Chitinophagales bacterium | reverse complement strand
GGGAATGGTCAGCAGGAAGGCCGCACCCAGCTCCATGCGCTTCAGGGCGATGGTGGTGTCCTTCACATTATAGGAGCCGGCCGCATTGCCGAAGTTAATATTCTTATAGGTGATGCGCTCTTCGTCATGGCTTTCCATATAGCTCACCAGGTGGTTTTTCGTCCAGTTGCGCACCGAAGCGATGGCGCCGGAGAAATCCCAGTCCGTGGCATAGCCCATGGTCGCCTGGCTGTAGTTGTAGTTCATATTGCCCCAGAGCAGGAAGCCGTAGTTGCTCAACTCGATCTCTTCACTGTTGTCGGCAAAATGCTCGAGGATCTGGATGGAGCCGGCTGATTTCAGCTGCGTGCTGTCGTAGTAGCGCTTCCAGATGTTGACCCGCGACTGGTCGTAGGCGCTCCAGCCCCCGACGTTGCAGTTGCCGCCGTTGGCATCGCAGGTCTGTGTTTGGGTAAAGCCTTTCGAGAGGTCCCAGCGGAAGCCGTCGATCTTGTAGTTCTGCAGCCAGTGCTCGATCACCCGGCTGGTGTAGTAGCGGGTCTCGAGGCTTTCGTGGTTCATATCATAGCCCACATTGAACGCGTGGCGGGGTGTGGGGTTGAACCAGGGCGAGTTGGCCGCAGGGCGATTGTTGACCCCGTCCCAGTAGAGCTGCACCATCGGCGACTGCCCGAAATGGTGGTTCAGGGCGATGTCCATGATCACGGCGAGGCCGCGCTTATGGCAGGAATCATCAAAGGCCTTCAGGGTGTTTTTCGGGCCATAATATTTGTCTGGCGCGAAGAAGAAACTGCCGTTGTAGCCCCAGCTGATATTGCCTTCGAACTCATTGAAGGGCATGATCTGGATGGCATTCACGCCGAGGTTCTTCAGGTAGTTCAGCGAATCGGTTACGGTCTTCCAGTCGTGGGCGGCCACGAAGTCGCGCACCAGCAATTCATAGATCACCAGTCCGCGCTTGTCGGGCCGGGTGAAGTTGGGCACCTGCCAGTTGTACGCGGCCTGTCCGGGCTGGAACACGCTGACGATACCGGTTTGCCCAACGGGATAAGGCTTGAGGTTGGGATAGGTGGCGGGGGTAATGAACTGGTCGTTGTTCGGGTCGAGCACCAGCTCGGCATAGGGATCGGCGATGCGTAGGGTATCGTCGACAATATACTGGTAAGCGTATTGCCGGCCGGGCGTGAGCTGGCCGATGCGCAGCCAGAACTGTTTGCCGTCGGGTGTGCGGTTCATGATGAAGGGCGTGGACTGCGTCCAGCTGTTGAACTCCCCGATCACGGTGGCCTTGGTCTTGCCCGGGGCGCGGAGCACGAGGGTCAGGGCCGTGTCGCCGGGGAGGTAGTTGATCCCTTCGCGCAGGCCGGCCGGGAGCGCGGCGGTGGGCGAAGTGGACGGCGAAACGAAGATGTTGAGGGTATCGTATTTCGTTACGGAGCCGGCGGTGGCTTCCACGATGATCTGCTGGTTGCCGATGGCCGTTACGGTGGAGTTGCCGGTGATGGTCGTGCCGTTGGCCACGGTGGCGAAGGGCGTAGTGGAATTGTGGTAGAGCTTCAGCTGGGCGGCCTGGCTGGAGCTGGCGGTAACGGTGAAGTTGGTGCCGACGATCCAGGCCTGGGGCTCGGGCTCGGGCACATATTTGGGCTGTCGGGCCGGCAGGTCGATGCGTGCATGCAGCCCGGTGGGGTACACGGGAACATACATGTCGGAAGCATCGGAATTGCGCTGGACGCGGGTTCCGGCGCCGTTCCGGAAGAGGATGGCGATCCTGAGGATGGTTTCATTGGCCGGTACGCCATAATAGTCTTTGAGGCTTCCGGGGATGGTGAAGGTCCATTTGTTGTTACCGATATAGGTCGCCTGCAGCTGGGCATTGGGCTGGTTGAAATTCTGGTTGAACTTCACGTAGCGCCAGTTGGTGGGGCCGGTGCTTTGGGTGGTGATGACGCCGGTGTGGACGTACACGTCGTTCGTTGGCGTGTAGTTGAGCAGGCCGGCGTTGCCCTTGGTGGCATCAACGGTGATCACGAGGGTCTGGGCGGCATTGTCTTCGGATGGGAAGGGCGGGGTCCAGCTGAGCAGCTGTGCATGGGTGAACAGGGCGCACATAGCCACCAGCAGGGTGAGTAGCATTCTCTTCATAGCAAGTAATTCTTGCTACTAAGATAGACGATTTAATATGTACCGGGAACACATTTTTCGGGTGGGGCTTTTTTTCGAAAGGCAGACAACCTTGAAGGTTTTATAAACCTCGGAGGTCTACGCGCGCGTGCGCGCCTTTAGAAAAACGGGCGGCTGCCAGATTTAAAAGGGAAAGGGCTAAACCTTGAAGGTCTATAAGACCTTCAAGGTTTAGCCTAAGAAATGCCTTCGGAAGGAGCGGCGGCTTATTTTTGAGCCATGGCCCCATCGCTCCCGAAATCGACCGCCGACCTGCTCCGCAAAGCCAAAGAGCAGGCGATCACGCCCGCCGAGATCCAGGAACTCCGCAGCGTGCTCCAGTTTCACGAGCACCGCTACTACGTGGAGAATGACCCCCTGATCTCCGATTTCGAGTACGACACGCTGTACAAAGCCCTCGAAAAGCTCGAAAACGAGAACCCCGACCTCATCACCCCCGAGTCGCCCACCCAGCGGGTGGCCTCCGGCCTCACGAAGGAGTTTCCCACCGTGCCCCACCTCGTGCCCATGCTTTCGCTCGATAACTCCTACAACGCCGAGGACCTCGTGGACTTCGACCGCAAGGTGCGGGAAGCCGCGAAGCTGGAGGAGATCGAATACTGCGTGGAGCCGAAGTTCGACGGAGCCTCCATCTCGCTGATCTTCGAGAACGACTGCCTCAGCCGGGGCGCCACGCGGGGCGATGGCGTCCGGGGCGACGATATCACGCCTAACATCCGGCAGATCCGGACCATCCCGCTCTGCGCGCGTTTTTCCGATTACGGGCTCCAGACCGTGGAGATCCGTGGCGAAGTGCTGATCAACAAGAACAATTTCAAAAAATTCAACGAAGGCCTCGTGGCCCAGGGACTGGCACCGCTGGCCAACCCGCGCAATGCCGCCGCCGGCACCCTCCGCATCAAGGACCCGCTGGAAGTGCGCCGCCGCAACCTCGAAGCTTTCGTTTACCACGTAAGCTACTACACGGCCGAAGGCGCCCGGGCCCGCGGTGAAGAGCACATCAACCTCGCCGAGACCAACGAACAGCTGTCCACGCATTCCCGTACGCTGGAGATGCTCTGGAACCTGGGCTTCCGCAGCCCCTCGAAGGAGAAGAAAGTGCTGAAAGGGATCCAGGCCGTGATCGACTACTGCGCCGCGTTCGAGTCGGGCCGCGACGATCTCCCCTACGAGATCGATGGCATGGTGATCAAGGTGAACGATTTCGATCTACAGGAACAGCTGGGCATGACCACCCACCATCCCCGCTGGGCGATGGCCTATAAATTCAAGGCCCGCCAGGCTACTAGCAAGCTCCTGCGCGTGGAATACCAGGTAGGCCGCACAGGCAACATCGGGCCGGTGGCCAAGATCGAACCCGTAGGCATCGGTGGCGTTACCGTGAGCTCGGTTTCACTATTCAACGAAGACCTCATCCGGGAAAAAGACATCCGCATCGGCGATACGGTGCTCGTTGAGCGTGCCGGCGACGTGATCCCTTACATCGTGAAGCCCCTTGCCGAGCTCCGCGACGGCTCCGAGACGCCCATCGCCTTCCCGAAACATTGCCCTTCATGTGGCGAAGCCCTGGTACGCTCGGAAGATGAGGCCGCGGTGCGCTGCGTAAACATCAGCTGCCCCGCCCAGATCCTGGAGCGCCTCTTCCATTTCGCGTCGAAGGACGCCATGGACATCCGCGGCCTCGGCGAAGCGCTGATCGAGAAATTCTACACCCTGGGCCTGCTCCGGTCCATTCCCCAGATCTACCAGCTCGACTACGAGGCCATCGGTCAGCTTGAAGGCTTCGGCAAGAAATCGATCGATAACCTGCGGGCAGCGATCGAGAACTCGCGGTCGCAGCCCCTGCACCGCCTGATCTTTGCCCTTGGCATCCGCTTCGTGGGCGAGACCACGGCCAAAGTGCTCGCACATGCCGTGGACCATCTCTTCGACCTCCGTGATTTCGATGAGGCAAGGCTGCAGACGCTGGAAGATATCGGTCCGAAAGTGGCGGGCAGCGTGGCGGCATTCTTCCGCAACCACGAGAACATCGAGATGCTCCAGGTGCTGGAGGCCCTGGGCC
>CBHWDR010000370.1:0-4263 GCA_966112575.1 uncultured Chitinophagales bacterium | reverse complement strand
GCACTACAGATTTTGGTTCTGTCTGTCTAGGTTCGAATCCTAGTAGCTCAACAAAAGATCCCGACCAGCGCGTCGGGATTTTTCATGCCCTTAAAGAGCTAAAATTTAACGAACCCTCATTGCTGTGGGGGTTATTTTTACAGTGGTAAAAAAAGGGTTCCAAAATTTGAGAATCCTTATACATTTGCACCTCTTCAATGAACACGAGCACACATAACAAACATTTTGTCTTCCACCGCGGTGCCTGCACCCGGGTGTACGACGTGTGCTTCGACGTGTTCCGCTACCTCTCGCGACGCGGATGCTGATAGGACGAGCCCCTTACCATGGCCCCTATCAGTGAATACCTCCCGGATTTCTTGGTACAGGATTGGTAATCCATTTACTCGAACAACACTTATTAGCTAGTGGACAATCAGATCATGATCAGGGTGGCTACCCCCGAGGATAAGGTGTATGCCCGTACCATCACCGATGAAATGGAAGCTTCCGCGAAGGCCCGTGGCACCGGCATCGCCAAGCGTTCCCCGGAATATATCGAGCAGAAGATCGACGAAGGCAAGGCTGTGATCGCCCTGACGCCCGAGGGCACCTGGGTGGGCTTTTGCTATATCGAGACCTGGGAAGGCGAATACGTGGCCAATTCCGGCCTGATCGTATCTCCCGAGTTCCGGAAAAGCGGTGTGGCCAAGAGCATCAAGCAGCGCGTGTTCCAGCTCAGCCGCGAGAAATACCCGGAAGCGAAGATCTTCGGCCTCACTACCGGCCTCGCCGTGATGAAGATCAATTCCGATCTCGGTTACGAGCCCGTGACCTATTCGGAGCTGACGCAGGACGAGAAGTTCTGGGAAGGCTGCAAGAGCTGTATCAACTACGACATCCTGATGTCGAAGGAACGGAAGAACTGTCTCTGCACCGCCATGCTCTACGATCCCAAGGACCATTACGAGGCAAAAGAGACGCAGGAACACTTCGAGAAGAAGAGCAAGGTTTATGAGCGGCTGCTCAAGATCAAGCAAAGCAAGTTCCTGCAGCGCCTGAAAGGCAACGAGAAGTCAGACCGATCGGGCAACCGCAAGCTGAAAATGTTTTTGTTCAACCTACTTCACTAACCTCCCCGACCGAATCATGAGCAATCAACCAACATCGACCGCGCGTCCTACCGTAGTGCTGGGCTTCAGCGGTGGATTGGACACCACCTTCTGCGTCAAATACCTGAGTGAAGACCGCGGCTACGACGTGCACAGCGTCACGGTCAATACCGGCGGCTTCTCCGATGAAGAACTTCAGCGAATCGAAGCCCATGCCTATGCACTGGGCGTGAAATCGCATACGACGGTGAACGCGGTGAAAACTTATTACGAGCGCATCATCCGCTACCTCATCTACGGGAATGTGCTCAAGAACAACACTTATCCCCTGTCGGTGTCGGCAGAGCGCCTGAGCCAGGCCCTGCACATTGCCGAAGCGGCGAAGAAGATGAACGCCCAGGCGGTTGCCCACGGGTCTACCGGCGCCGGCAACGACCAGGTGCGTTTCGATATGATCTTCCATATCATGATCCCGGGTGTGGAGATCATCACGCCCATTCGCGACCTCAAGCTGAGCCGCGAAGCGGAGATCGACTACCTGAAAGAACGCGGCGTGGCGATGAACTTCGAGAAAGCCATGTACTCGATCAACAAGGGACTTTGGGGCACCTCCGTTGGCGGAAAAGAAACGCTCGTTTCCAAAGGCCTCCTTCCCGAAGAAGCCTGGCCAACCCAGGTGAGCAAGACCGGAAGCGAGGAAGTAAAGCTGCACTTCGAAAAAGGAGAGCTGAAGCGCATCAACGATACCAGCTTTGAGCATCCCACCGAAGCCATTCAATACCTGCACGAGCTGGCAGCGCCCTATGGCATCGGTCGCGACATCCATGTAGGCGATACCATCATCGGCATCAAGGGCCGCGTAGGCTTCGAGGCGGCCGCACCCATGGTGATCCTCAAGGCGCACCATGCGCTGGAAAAGCACGTTCTTACCAAATGGCAGCTCAACTGGAAAGACCAGCTGGCGCAGTTCTATGGCAACTGGCTTCACGAAGGACAGATCCTCGACCCCGTGATGCGCGATATCGAAGCGTTCTTCACCCAGTCGCAGCAGACTGTCACCGGTGACGTATTCGTACAGCTCCTGCCCTATCGCTTCCAGGTGATCGACATCGAATCGAAGTATGACCTGATGAGCAGCAAGTTCGGCAAGTATGGAGAGATGAATGCGGGCTGGAGCGGGGAAGACGTACGCGGCTTCTCGAAGATCTTCGGCAACCAGACCGGCATCGCGCTGTCGGTGAGCGAAGACAGTTCAAAAGTTTAAAAGTTCAACGGTGCAAAAGTTGAAGGCCTAACGTTGGAACTTTTGAACTCTGGAACTTTTAAACCTCAAGACAAAGCAAGGCTAAATTTTAATAAACCTATGTCAATAAGAGCGGGCATTATCGGCGGGGCCGGTTATACCGGTGGAGAGCTGATCCGGATCCTGGTCAATCACCCGGAGGTCGAGATCGTGTTCGTCCACAGCCGCAGCTCGGCAGGAGCGCCGTTGTCAGATACGCACCAGGACCTGTTGGGCGATACGGACCTCCATTTCTCATCCGAGCTCCGCGAGGACGTCGATGTGCTCTTCCTTTGCGTGGGCCACGGTGAAGCAAGGAAATTCCTGGAGGCCAACCCCATCCCGGCTTCGGTGAAAGTCATCGATCTTTCGCAGGATTTCCGACTGGAGGCACAGTCGGCCATTGGCAACCGCCAGTTTGTATATGGGCTTCCCGAGCTGAACCGCGAATCGATCCGTTCGGCAGCGAACATCGCCAACCCGGGCTGCTTCGCCACCGGCATCCAGCTGGGGCTTTTGCCCCTTGCGAAGGCAGGCATCCTCCAGGAGGTGCACACGACCGGGATCACCGGCTCCACCGGCGCCGGGCAGAGCCTCACGCCCACTTCCCATTTCAGCTGGAGGGCGAATAATATTACCGCTTATAAAACCCTGACCCATCAGCACCTCAAAGAGATCGGGCAGTCGATACAGCAGCTCGGCAGCTCCGGCACGGAAATTCATTTCGTACCCTGGCGCGGCGATTTCACGCGGGGCATTTTCGTCTCCTCAACGATCAGCTGCGACTGGTCGGCCGACCGGCTCCACGATTTGTACCGCGACTTCTATTCCGGCACGCCCTTCACCTTCCTGAGCCGGGGCGAGATCTTTCTCAAGCAGGTGGTCAACACCAACAAATGTGTGATCCAGCTGGAGAAAGTGGGCACCAAGCTCGTCATCCATACCGCCATCGACAACCTGCTCAAAGGCGCATCGGGGCAGGCCGTACAGAATATGAACCTCCTGTTCGGCATCAACGAAACGGCCGGACTGAAATTAAAAGCAACCGCATTCTGATATGAAACTTTTCGACGTTTACCCGCTCAATGACATCACCATCACCCGGGCCGAAGGTTCGTATGTATGGGACGACCAGGATCAACGCTACCTGGATCTTTATGGTGGTCATGCCGTGATCTCGATCGGCCATACACACCCTCATTGGGTGCAGCGCATCGAAGAGCAGTTGCGCAGGATCGCCTTCTATTCCAACTCGGTACAGATCCCCCTGCAAAAGCAACTGGCTGCGAAGCTGGAGCAGGTCAGCGGCAAAAAAGATTATCAGCTTTTCCTGGTGAACAGTGGAGCGGAAGCCAATGAGAATGCCCTCAAGCTGGCTTCGTTCGTCACGGGCAGGAAGAAGATCGTCGCTTTCAAAAAATCCTTTCATGGACGCACCTCGCTTGCGGTGGCTGCAACCGACAACCCGGCGATCGTAGCGCCGGTGAATGCAACGGACAATATTGATTTTCTCCCCTTCAAGGATGAAGCGGCGCTGAAAGCGCATTTCGAGGCCCATGGCAAGGAGATCGCCGGTGTGATCATCGAGCCGATCCAGGGTGTGGGCGGCATTATCGTGGCCAGTGATGCCTTCCTGCAGCTCATCCGTTCGCTTTGCGATCAATATGGTGCGCTGTTCATCTCCGATGAAGTACAATGCGTCTATGGACTCAGCGTCAGGTTTTTCGCTGCCGACCATGCCGGCGTGGATGCCGATGTGTATTCCATGGCCAAGGGCATGGGTAATGGCTTCCCGATCGGGGGCATCCTCATCGCTCCGAAGATCCAGGTCAAGCACGGCATGCTGGGCACCACATTCGGCGGCAACCACCTGGCTTGTGCCGCGGCGCT
>CBHWDR010000369.1:0-4295 GCA_966112575.1 uncultured Chitinophagales bacterium | reverse complement strand
CTTTCCAGGCGTGCTCCTTCAACCACTCGGACACCTCTCCCTGAAAGGACGGCAAATATAGGTGGATTCGGGAAAACTCTCCCGTCAAACACATGCTTTTTCCATTTCAGCGCTGTCTGGCTGAAAAAAACTTGTTGATGCGGATGGAAACGAAGAAACTCAGGCAGCGTGCTTCTCGCGTACCCGGGCGGGCTTGCGGTATTCCCGGTTGACCTGCCGGGAGACTTTTTTACGGTCCCTGCGGATCCGCAACAGATACATCAGCAAGAGCATACCGCCGATCGCGGCCAGGAGCTCCAATTGAAGGACGTGCATAAAGATGGATTTACGATGGTGGTTGGGCTTGTGCTACGAAATAAATCAAAAATTTTCTATATGCGAAAGACAATTTTGTTAAACCGGCCTTTATCCCCCTTTTTGGGGATGGCTCCCAAGGCCGGGCTAGCTTGGCCAACCACCCATCCGGGGGCGCAATTCAGGGGCAAGTAGTACTTTTCTCCAGGAAACCGGTAATAGAAAAATGCTGATCCAACCAAAAGAGCGCAGGCTCCAGAAACCGTCACGGTCATTCACCCTGCTGAAACGATCTGCTTATGTGTTGCTGATGCTTGCCGGCAGCGGGGCTGCCGCACAGGAACTGCCTTCCGAACTGCAAACACCCGACATCGTGTCTGTAAACCGCATGCCGATGCGGGCCAGCGCCTTCGCCTTTGAAAGCCGCGCCCTGGCAGAAGCCCGGGGAAAGGAAGGTTCGGCTTACTTCCTTTCGCTTAATGGCAACTGGAAGTTCCACTGGGTGCAGGATCCCCGGAAGCGGCCGGCGGCGTTTTACCAGCCGGGCTACAACGATTCGGCCTGGACCAACTTTCCCGTTCCGGCCCACTGGGAACTGAACGGTTACGGCCTGCCGATCTATCTGAACCAGCCCTATGAATTTGCCGGGCACAGCAAACGTGGAAGCAAGCTGGACCCGCCTTACGATATCCCGGCCGACAACAACCCGGTGGGCTCCTACCGCAAACACTTTACCCTGCCCCAAAAATGGAACGGTCGGCAGGTCTTCATCCACCTCGGCGCCGTTAAATCCGCCTTCTTTATCTGGATCAATGGCGTTAAAGTCGGCTATAGCGAAGACAGCAAGCTGGCCGCCGAATTCGATATCACACCCTATGTGCATCCCGGAGAAAACCTTGTTGCCCTGCAGGTCTATCGCTGGAGCGATGCGAGCTACCTCGAATGCCAGGATATGTGGCGCATCTCGGGGATCGAACGGGACGTATACCTCTACGCAACGCCCCTGCTCGATATCCGTGATCTCAAAGTCCAGGGCAGTCTTACCGATAGCTACCGCAACGGCTTACTCGACCTTCAGCTCGAGGTGAACAATTACCGCATCGACCGCAGGACCCTGCACAGCCGAGCAGACAGTTTCACGGTGGAGATGGAGCTGCTCGATGCTGCCGGCAAACGCGTCTTTCAGAAGCAAACAGCCTGGACGGCGATACTGGGCAACGACCGCCGAACCGTGAAGGTGCAGGAAAAGATACTCGATGTAGCCGCCTGGTCGGCCGAGATCCCCAACCTCTACCGCCTCTTCCTGACGCTGAAAGATCAGCGGGGCGAAGTGCAGGAAGTGATCCCCCTGCGGGTGGGCTTCCGCACCGTGGAGATCCGCGGGTCAGACCTCCTCGTGAACGGGCAGCGGATCTTTCTCAAGGGCGTCAACCGGCACGAGCACCACCCGCGCACGGGGCATGTGCTCTCGCGGGAAGACATGCGGAAGGATATGGAGCTCATGAAGAAGCTCAATGTAAATGCGGTGCGCCATTCGCACTACCCACCCGACCCCTACTGGCTGGAACTCTGTGATGAATACGGACTCTATGTGGTGGACGAAGCCAATATCGAATCACATGGAAGGCAATACGATCTCGAGTTCACGCTGGGCAACGACCGGCGCTGGCGCAGGCCCCACCTCGAGCGGATCCAGCGGATGTATGAACGCGACAAGAATCATCCTTCGGTCATCGTCTGGTCGATGGGCAATGAGGCGGGCAATGGTGCGAATTTTTATGAAGCCTACGCCTGGCTGAAACAGGCGGATACGCGCCCCGTTCAGTACGAGCGTGCGGAAAGCGATTACAATACCGATTTGATCGTGCCCCAGTATCCCGAGCCCTCGGGCCTTGCGCACTATTCCCAGGGTAAGGATCCGCGCCCGCTGATCATGAGTGAGTATGCCCACATCATGGGCAACAGCCTTGGTAATTTCAAGGACTATTGGGAAGTGATCGAAACCCATCCCCGCCTGCAGGGCGGTTTCATCTGGGAATGGGTGGACCAGGCGATCGACACGATGAAGAGGGGCAAGCGCATCATGGCCTACGGCGGCGACTTCCCGCTCGAAGGACCAGTGCCGCATAATTTCAGTGACAACAGTTTTTGCATCAAGGGCGTCGTCACCGCATACCGGGGCCTGACGCCGATGGCCGTAGAGGTCCGCAAGGTTTACCAGTATATCAAGTCCCGTTGGGATAGCGGACAGCTGCGGGTTACGAACAGCTATTTCTTCCGGAGACTCGACCAGGTGCAACTGCGCTGGGAGCTGCTGGAAGACGGGAAGATCGTGGAGCGTGGTGTTGGCCCCCGGATCGATATCGCACCACGTGCATCAATACGCCTCCCGCTCTCCTTCCGCACGCGGCAAAAGGAAGGAAAAGAATATTTCCTGAACGTACATTATACGCTGCTCGAGGAAGCGCCCTTCCTGGAAAAGGGTTATGAAGTGGCATATGAACAATTCGCGCTCCGGGAGCTGCCGGCAGTGAAGCGAAGGGTGAAGGACGGGGGCATCATCCGGCTTGAAGAATCGGCGGATACCTACCTCGTCCGGGGCGAGGGCTTCTCGGTTCGATTCGATCCGCGCGCAGGGATCTTATCGACCTACGAAGTAAAGGGAACGACGCTGTTGGCGGAAGGGCCCAGGCCCTCCTGGTGGCGGGCGCCTACCGACAATGATATCGGCGCCGGCTTCAACCAGTCCCTGCGCGGCTGGCGGCAGGCCTGGGGAGAAGGGCAATTGGCAACCGCCTCGATGAAGAAGGTGGATAATCACGTGGAAGTGCGGTTCCGCAAAACCCTGCTGAAGGGCGATGCCGAGGCGGAGGTCGTTTATTCGATCCATGCAGACGGCTCGATCCATGTGGCCAACAGCTTCCACCGGGTCCGGGGCAGGCATCCGCTGCTGTTGCGCCTGGGCAATGACCTGGTGCTTCCGCCTTCCTTCAACCAGGTGACTTGGTACGGCCGCGGTCCGGGCGAGAACTACCAGGACCGCAAGTCGGCCTCCCTGGTGGGGCTCTACAGGCAGTCGGTAGACGAGCAATACTTTCCCTATGCGCGGCCCCAGGAAAGTGGCAACAAAACCGACGTGCGCTGGGTGAGTTTCACCAATGAAAAAGGCAAGGGTATCCGCTTTGTATTTGCCGACAGCCTCCTGCAATTTTCGGCGCTCCCCTATAGCCTTGACGACCTCGACCCCGAGGCCGAGAAGAAGCAGTATCATTCCGGTGAGCTGGTCAAACGCGACCGCATTTATCTCCATATGGACCTGCAGCAAACGGGTGTGCAGGGTGTGGACAGCTGGGGCGCCTGGCCCCTGGAGCCATACCGCATTCCCTACCGGGATCAGGCGTATAGTTATTGGATGATGCCGGTGTGGTGAGTGGGAGTGGGTATTGGGAATTAGGTATTGGGTATTAGGAATTAGGTATTGGGTATTAGGAATTAGGTAATGGGAATTGGGAATTAGGGGGAAGGCGGGAGGAAGGAAAAGATCTCGTTCATCAGCACCCATTTCTCGCCTTCGGCAGCCCAGGGCAGGCGCAGCTGGAACTTGTCCATGAGGGATTCCCATTGCCGGACCCGGGCGTTGGATGCGTCCAGGACGGATTTGGCGGCGAAGGAAAAGTCGTCGCGGGTTTCCATGATCAGGAAGAGGCGGTTGCCGGTGCGCCAGATCTGCATCGAAAGGATACCACTGTCCCGGATGCTGTCGAGCACCTCGGGCCATACGGCACGGTGATGGGCTTCGTAGGCGGCGATCAGTGCCGGGTCGTCTTTCAGGTCAAGCGCAAGGCAGTAACGGGGCATGGGAGGAATATTGAAAATCGAATATAGAATAACGAATGTGGTGGGGGATAGGTATTGGGGGTATTAAGGGATTGAGGAATTAGGGTAATGGGGTAATAGGGTATTGGGGTAATAGGGTATTGGGGTATTGGGGTAACAGGGTA
>CBHWDR010000368.1:0-4297 GCA_966112575.1 uncultured Chitinophagales bacterium | reverse complement strand
GCTCCCGCACGTAATCAGGCTTCCAGCCATACTTGCTGATGTTTTCCAGCATACCCAGCTTCGCATTCACCGTTTCGAATGCCCGGGCATTGCTCTTGACCAGGAAACTCTTGGTGGTCTCCAGGTCGCTCGCCGTATAGGTAGTCCCGAATTTCTCGAGGATCTCCTTCACCAACTGGGCCGACTCAAGGGTCACGTTGGTTCGTACACCGCTGTTGATGGAAAAAACGCCGGTATTGCGCGTGCCGTAGAAATCGGAATTAATACCGTAAGTATATCCTTTGCCTTCCCGCAGCTCCTGGGTCAGCCGGGATGCGAAGCCGCCACCGCCGAGGATGTAATTCATCACCGAGGCCGGGTAATAATCGGCATCCGTTGCGGGCAGGGCCGTGTAGCCGATCCGCAGTACCGACTGCTTGGCATCAGGCACATCGTAAAAATAGACCACCGGCTTCTCCGGCGCTTTGGGCGACTCCCAGGCAGGGATGGCCACGATCTTCGCCTTCCACCGGGCCGACAGTCGGCTTAAGGAGCTGGTGACGGCAGTCTTGCCGAGGGCGCCCACCACGTTCATCCGGGCATTTGAAGGGGTGATGCTCTTTGCATAAAAGGCTTTGAGATCGTCGAGCATGATCGCATTAACCGACTCGATCGAACCGAGGATGCTCTTCGAACGGATGTTGTCCTTTCCGTAAAGGAGCTGGTTGAAATTATTCTGTGCCAGGGCATTGGGATTGGTTTCCTGCTGCCGGATCTGGCTGATCACACTTTGCTTTGCAAGGGCGAACTCCTTGGCGTCCCAGCGTGGCTCCAGGAGAATTTCCTCTACCAGGGCCAGCGTGGGCGCATAGTTGCGGGCCAGCGTAGTTACCCGGAGTCGGATCTCTTCGGTACCTGCGCTCACGTTGATCGAAGCGCCCAGTTGCTGGATCGCTTCTTCCAGTTCCTGCGGGGTCTTGCGTTTGGTGCCCTGGGTCATCAGGCGGGCCATCAGGTTGGAAACGCCAACCTTGTTGATGTCTTCCAGCAGCAGCCCCCCGTCAATAACGAGATCGAATTGCACCAGGGGTACTTCGCTGTTTTCGATACCCGAAACGCGCAGTCCATTGGCCAGCCGGCTGTTCCAAACCAGCGGCGCTTTTACTTCCGGCGCAGCGCCATAGGGCGGCTCCTTGCTCCGATCGAAGCTGGATGGCGTACGTGCGTAGGTAGCGGCCACTTTCGGGTCCACTGCCTGTTCGGCGCCCTGCACGATCTTTTCCTCCACCACATCCGCCTTCACCGACCCTTCCAGGGCCAGGGGAAGCTTACCCTTGGGCACGAAGCTCGTGGCCACAAAATTCTTCCCCTTGATGTACTGGTTGTATACGCGGACCAGGTCCTCCTTCTTCACAGCAAGGATCTGCTGGATGTCTTTCTCGAGATAGGCGGGATCGCCGGCGAAAATATTGTATTGGGCCAGCTGGAAACCCTTGCCCTGCACACTGGCCAGCGAGCTATAGAAGTCCGTTTCCATGCCTGCTTTGATGCGGTCGAGATCCTTTTGCGCGATACCGGCCTGCTCGAACCTGGAAAAAGCAGCATGGATCTCTTTCGCCACCTCATCCAGGTCCTTGTCGGCAAAAGCACGCACCCGGAGATAGAACTGTCCGGCCAGTTCCGAAGTGGAATTGAACATCAGGACACTTGGGGCCAGTTTCTTGTCTTCCACGATTACCTGGTAGAAAGGCGCTGTCTTGCCTTCGGAGAGGTATTGGGCGAGGATCATCAGGGGATAGGAATCGGGGTGGTACTCTTCCACGGTTGGCCAGACATAGGTGAGCTCGGGCAGGCGCGCGAAATTGTCTTCATGATAAAAGCGAAGGGTTTCCCGAACCACGCCGGGACGTTTGGGCTGCGGCTGCACCGCGGGGCCGGAGGGGATCTCATTGAAATATTTCTCCACCCATTTGCGGGCCTGTGCCGCGTCGAAATCGCCGGCGATCGTCAGGGTCACATTGTTGGGCACATACCAGCGGCGGAAGAACTCCTTCACGTCGGGAAGCGTGGCGTTCTGCAGATCGTCCAAGGAGCCGATCACCTGCCAGTTGTAAGGATGATCGTTCGGGTAGAGCGCCTTGTCGATCACATAATTCGTATGGCCGTAGGGAACATTATCGTAGCTCTGGCGTTTCTCATTTTTTACGACCTGCTTTTCCTTTGCGAGCACCGGGTCGGTTACGGTGTTGATGAACCAGCCCAGTTTGTCGGCCTCGGCCCAGATCATTTTCTCCAGTGCATCTTTCGGAACCGTTTGGTAATAGTTGGTGCGGTCGCGGTTGGTGGAACCGTTGGCGCCCGAGCCGCCGATCCGAGCGCTCATGGCATCGAGCCCGCCTTTACCGAGGTTCTCCGACTCCAGGAAGAGGAGGTGTTCGAAGAGATGGGCAAAGCCGGTTCTCCCCTCCTTCTCGCGTGCTGAACCCACATGCGCGGTCAGCGCCACGGCCACCACGGGATCGGAGCGGTCGATATGAAAGACCACTTCGAGTCCATTAGCGAGTTGGAACTTCTGAAACGGGACCGAAAACTTCGGTTGCGCAGCAGGCTTGGCGGGCACTTTCTGGGCGGTAGCAAGCAGGGAGCCACAGACCAGGATCCCGGAAAGAAAAAGGGCCTTGAACATGGAGAAAAAATTTATCGATAAATGTACGGGCTGATGAGAACATCGCCGCAGCAATTTACCAACGGCGGCAGGTACTACTTCTGCAGGTAATCTTCGTATACCACCTGTTGCATGGCCTTTCCCTTCCGGTAAGCCGTGCTGTCGGTCAGACCTGCTGCCCGGATGGGCTGCCGGCCCACGTTATCAAAAACCAGGTACTGGCCCGGGGCAACGAAGCCGAAGCCATTGTTGAAGGTATAGAAGGCCCAGGGCTGAAGCGTTGGATCGGCCAGGTTCCGGCTGAAAGGGAACCCGGGCTTTGCATCCGGGAACTGCCCAGTAAGGGTTGCTGCGATATCGAGCTGGGAACAGACGGGTTCATAGACGCCAGTCTTTGCGAGGGCGCCGCCCAGCCAGAGCATAGGAATACGGAAGTTGTCGAATTTGTTGTCGGGAGGCGGCATGGGATGCCCGTGGTCGGCAACGATGACCAGCACCGTATTCGCCCACCAGGGCTGTTGCTGGCAGCTGCGTACGAACCCGCCCAACACTTCGTCGGCATAACGGATCGAGTTGAGGAATTTTTCCTCGTTACCCTCCAGCTTGAATGGCGGTGCTTCCGGCGTTTCAAAGGGTTCATGGCTGGTAAGCGTCAGCCAGGTGGCAAAGAAAGGTTGCTTTGCGTTTTTCAGGTCTCCAAGAATGCGGTTGGCCACCACGCCGTCATGCGCGCCCCATTTGGAGTTCTGGTCTTTCGCAGCGAAATCGGACTTCTGGATCAGATGTTCATAGCCGCTCTGCAGGATATACGATTTAATGTTGGCGAATTCCGGCTCGCCACCTTAATAGAAGGAAGTGGCATAGTTGCGGCTCCGGAAAAAACCGCCGAGGGTCTGCAGCTTTGCCGACTTCGCCGGGAACCGGATCACTGATACATTGTTCAGGGCGGGGTAGCCGCTAAGCACGGCCGCGATGCCTTTATCCGTGCGGTCGCCCGAAGCAAAAGCGTTGGCAAAATAGAGCCCCTCTCCTTTCAGCCGGTTGAAGTTCGGCGTCACTTCTTTTCCGTGGAGCGTAGCGGTCAGCGCTTTCGCGGTGAAGCTCTCCCAGATCACGACGATCACGTTGGGCCGGGGCGTTTTGAACCAGGACGCAGACAGGCCGCCGGCGGCGAACAGGCTGTCGCGGATCTTTTCCGCCTCCGCCTGTGCGAGGTAGCGGTAGGGATTGGAAGTCGGGGCTTTGTTGGTCACGCCGTGCAGGAAATTCCAGGGTGCGTTAATCGCAAGGAGGTTGGCAAAATTATAGGATGAGAAATAAACGGAACTCTGGTTGATGGGCGTCTGTTGCAGGCCGCCGCGGATCGGGATCACCAGGGCAAGCGTGAGCAGAAGGGTCAGCCCTGCTGTCGGCCAGCGATGACGAAGGTCATCGAGGTTCCGGCAAATGCGCTTGAGGTATCTGCCCGCCAGCCAGCAGCAGCCGGCAAGAACGAGGGCAAAACCAAGGATGATCCAGATAATGGGCAGGTGGCTCATCGTGGCCCAGACCTCTTTGGGAGAATTCAGGTATTTGAGCGGCGTAGCGTCGAGCCGGGAGCCCCATTCGCCAAAGAGCTGGAGGTCGGCCAGTACCAGCAGCAGCAGGATGAAC
>CBHWDR010000367.1:0-4304 GCA_966112575.1 uncultured Chitinophagales bacterium | reverse complement strand
GACCTGTTCCGCCTGCAGACCAACGTGGAACTGGAGCAGGAGATCGAAAAGCGGAAAGAAGCCGAGCGCCAACTGGCCGAAGCCAATGAAAGCCTGCAGGCCTTTGCCTACGTGGCTTCGCATGACCTGCAGGAGCCGCTGCGCAAGATCCGCACCTTCACCGGCATGCTCTATGAAGCCAACCGGGATCATTTCGACCAGCAAAGTGAAGGGTATGCAAAACGGGTGATCGCTTCGAGCGAGCGGATGCAGCAGCTGATCTCCGATGTACTGCAGTTATCCACGATCACCAGCGAGATCAGCCTGCAGGCAGTGGATGCCATGCGCGCCGTGCAGGACGCGCTGGAAGACCTTGACGTACGCATTCAGGAGAAGCGCGCCAGGATCGAGGTGAACCTGCTGCCTCCCGTTATGGGCAACCAGGCTTTTCTCACCCAGCTGTTCTTCAACCTGATCAGCAACGGCCTCAAGTTCAACGACCGCGAGCCCCAGCTATCCATCCGCGGCGAACGAAGGGGCAACAAGGTCCTGATCTCGATCACCGACAACGGCATCGGCATGGACCCGGAAGACCAGACCCGCATCTTCCAGCCCTTCCAGCGGCTGCACAGCAAATCCAAATATGAAGGCAGCGGCATCGGCCTCTCCATCGTCAAGAAGATCATCGACCTCCACCAGGGATCGGTGCGCGTCGTGAGCAGGCCAGGTGAAGGCACCACGTTCGAGCTGGAGTTCCTTGCCGCCTGATGCTTACTGCGCCGACCATCCGCCATCGACCGGGATGGCCGTGCCGGTCATTGTAGCCGCCGCATCGGAGGCGAGGAAGAGGCAGAGCGCAGCCAGGGTCTCCACCGGCACAAACTCCTTGATGGCCTGCTTGGCCAGGATCACTTTCGATACCACTTCCTGTTCGGGCAGCCCGTGGACCCGGGCCTGGTCGGCGATCTGTTTTTCCACCAGGGGCGTCTTTACATAACCCGGGCAAACCGCGTTGCAGGTGATGCCGTGCGGCGCACCTTCCAGCGCAGCAGTTTTGGTGAAACCAACGATGCCATGTTTTGCAGCCACATAGGCACTTTTGTATTCCGAAGCAAAGAGGCCATGTGCCGAAGCAATGTTGATGATCCTCCCGAAGCGCTGCTCCTTCATCTTTGGCCATACGGCCTTGGACAGGTGAAAAGCAGCCGTGAGGTTGATGGCAATGATCTGCTCCCATTTCTGCTCGGGGAAGGCTTCGATCGGGGCCACATGCTGGATGCCGGCATTGTTCACCAGTACATCCACCGCACCAAAACGGTCGGTCGCTACCTGCACCATTTCCCGGAGGGCCGCAGGATCGAGCATATTGGCGGGGGAAAAGAAATGCTCAACGCCGTATTTCGCGGCGAGGCTGGAAGCGATGTCCGCCCCATTGGCCTCGAGCCCGTTGAATACCAGGTTGCAACCCGCGCGGGCAAAGGCTTCGGCTATGCCCAGGCCGATGCCGCTGGTGCTGCCCGTGATCAGTACGGTGCGCTTTTTATTCATATAAAAATTCGTTTATGGATGCAACGATCGCCGCAGCGCCTTCGCCGTACAGCATCGTCTGGTGGTTGCCCGGCACGTTTGCATAGCTGCAGTTCTTCATCAGGCCCACCGTTTCCAGGGCCAACTCCTCGGGAAGCAGGGCAGCATTCATGGTATATATGCCCGGACCATTGATCAGCAGGGCGGGCTGCGGAATGCTCTTCAGGTAGTCGAGCCAGGGCTCGGCAAGGGCGCCCGTAACGGCGTGCACCATGTGCGTCGGCTGCGGGATAGGGATCACCTGCCCGTCTTCCAGCGTCCGGACATCGGCGGCATAGTACGAACGCATGGCCGCATCCCAGAAATGGAGATAGGGTGCCTGTTGCACTCTTTCGAGGTAGGCATCGAAGGAGGCAAAGGTTTGCCCAAGCCTGCCCAGTGCCGGGGCCAGCATCTCTTTGGTTTGGGGATGCATGCGCGCCGCAGCGTCCATCAGCACCAGCTTCCGAACCCGCGCCGGGTAGTGCGCCGCCAGGTAAAGTGTGAGTAAAGCACCGAAGGAATGTCCGCCCACGGCCAGCGGCCGGAGTTCCAGCGCATCCATCAGCCCGATGATGTCCCTTGCGTGTGCGGCCATGCTGTAGTCATCGGCTGGCGCATCACTCAAGCCGCGGCCGCGGAGGTCCACCGAGATCACGCGGAAGCGATCGCCAAGGCCAGCGGCGAAGAGGCCGTCGAAAGCATGGGCATTGGCGGTGAGCCCATGGAAGAGCAGCAGCAGGGGCCGGGAACCGCCGCTATCGAGGTAATGAAGGCGGATGCCGTTGGTCGTGATAAACTGTTCGCTCATAGTTGTAAAAAGGATTGGCACCCTCGTGGATGCCAATCGATTCAAACAGAGAAAGACTATTTTTTAGCCGGGAGCACATTTACCCGGAGCTCCAGGGAATAGAGGCGGCCGATCGATGGCGAGCCCACGAATTCGCGTTGCTCCACATCGAAAAGATTGCTCACGCTGGCGCCCACGCTCATCATTTCGTTGAAACGATAGCCGGTGCCCAGGTCAACCGTGGTGAAGCCGCCAAGCGGGCCCCAGTCGAAGTTCTTGGTATAATAGCGGGGCTGGTTGTTGATGGGGTTGATGCCGCCATAAACGAGGCCGCGCTTGCCCTTTCCTTCGGCCGTAGCGATCTGGTTGCCGCTGTACATATTGAATTCCTCCACCCAGCGGGCCGAGAGGTTCAGGTACATCTTCCCTTTAGCGAGGTTGGGGAAACCGAGGGTAGCCGACATGCGGTTCTGCGGCGCATTGAGGCTGCGCTCTTCCAGTGATACATAACCATCGCGGTTCGCATCGTTCTTGATATTGTTCTTGGTGATATCCGAACCGAACCAGGAATACTTCAGGGCGAAGTTGACGTTGTTGCTGATGTAATAGTTGATGCCCATGTCCACGCCGTAAGAAGCCACTTCCCCGTAATTGAAATAGGTGGAGAAGGCCGCGCCGCTGAGCACTCCGGAGCTGTTCACGGTACCGGGAAGCAGCAGGGTGTTGGTGGCGATGGGGATCGCTCCTACTGCGAGTGCACGACCGCTCACGGTGATGGCCGGGCTGAGGAAGTTCTTGCTGTTGCCATAGTAACCGTTCACATCCACATAAAGCTTTTTGGCGATCGTACCCTTGTAACCAAGTTCCCAGGTACGGATCTCTTCGGGTTTCAGTGGCACCGTGGTGGCTACCTGTGTGCCGTCGTTCACATTGGCGCCGTTAGGAATGTACTTCACACCGTCGCCATTGCCGAACACCAGTCCGAACACGCTCGCGCGCTGGAAGAGGATGATCGGTGCGGCATAGGCCTTGCCCCAGGTGAGGCGCACCGCACCGCCGGGCACTCCTTTCACAAGCGCCAGCTTGGGCGCGAACATATTGCCGAACAGGCTGTGGTTATCGAGACGCGCTGCGCCAACCAGCTTCATATCGGCCGGCAGGGTTTTCTCCAGCTGGATCGCTCCGCCATATTGCGTCACCTCTACCTTCTGCGTGGCATCGGCGAGCGAAGTGCCATAGGTCTTCGGGTTGTCTTTCTGGTAGGTAGCGCCTACGATCATGCTCAGGCCGATCGGATCGAAATGATAATTGTACTGGGCTTCGGCATTGAAGCGCTTCGACTGCTCCTTAAAGCGGTTGCCGAGGCGCAGGGCGAAGAGCTCGGCCGAATCCGGGGGCAGCTTGCCCACGCTCGGGTAGAGCGGGCTGCTGGGATCCGTGATCGTGCTGTGCGTCCGGTTCCAGTAGTCGCGGGTGTAGCCGGGGATGCCGTACGACTGGCCCACATTGGTCCAGGTTTCATAGGCCTGTGCGAAGAAGCGGGGGCTCACGAAGCGGGCCTGAAGGTAGGAGAACTTCCAGCCACGGATCTGGTTGCGGCCCGTATTGTTGACGCTCAGGAAATCGTTGTTGCTGCCGCCATAGGATACGATGATATCCGACTTCGGCGTCACGCTGTAGTACGCATGTGCTTCACCCCGCATATGGCGGAAGTCGTAGGAAGGAATGCGCTCGGGGATCGCTACGGCCGGACCGTAAACGCTGCCGCCGGCATAGATCGAATCTTTCCACACGAAGTCCTTGCCGGCAGTGTATTCGCCGGTGAGCTTGTAGGCCCATTTGTTGTTGATCTTCACCGCGTGGCGCATCCGTCCGCTGAAGGTATTGCGGTTGCCGGCCGTCAGCGCAACGGTGGTACCCTGGTACTTGCGCGGGTCCTTGGTGATGGTATTGGCAATCCCATTGTGCG
>CBHWDR010000366.1:0-4305 GCA_966112575.1 uncultured Chitinophagales bacterium | reverse complement strand
GAGCTGCAGAAAGTACGCGTACAAGCCACTCCGGAGATGGAACGCAAATTTTACACGGCGCTCTACCGCACCTGCCTGGCTCCGGTTCTGTACGCCAACTCCGATGGCCGCTACCGCAACCAGGACAGCACGGTGCACCGGCAGGCGGGCAATAAGTATACGGTCTTTTCCCTCTGGGATACCTTCCGCGCCCTGCATCCACTCTTCACCATCACGCAGCCCGAACGATTGCCCGATATGGTGCGATCGATGCTGAGTTTTTATGATGATAATGGCCTGCTTCCGGTCTGGGACCTCAGCACCTGGGAAACCAATACGATGACCGGTTACCATGCCATTCCCGTTTTGGCAGACGCGATCCTGAAAGGAGTGAAGGGCTTCGACGTGCAGAAAGCCTATTCGGCCATGCTGAAGTCGGCGGCCCAACAGCAGCGGGGCACGGCAGATTATGTCCGCTTCGGTTACCTGCCGCAGGACAAGCATGGCTGGAGCGTGACCATCACGCTCGAATATGCCTTCGACGACTGGTGTATCGCCCAGGTGGCGAAGAAGCTGGGAAAGATGGACGATTACCGGCGCTTCATGCAGCGTGCTGCGAGCTACCGCAACCTCTTCGATGCCGGCACGGGCTTCATGCGGGCAAAGGATTCCCTGGGCCGCTTTATCGAGCCTTTTGATCCCCTGCGTTCCGAGCATGGCTTCAACGGACAATACATCGAAGGCACGGCCTGGCAGCATTCCTTCTTCGTACCGCACGACGTGGACGGACTGGCGCGACTCTACGGAGGGAAGGCGCAGCTGGTGGCGAAACTCGATTCGCTCTTCAGCGCTCCTTCCGAGTTGCATGGCGAGAACACCTCCGCGGATGTAAGTGGCCTGATCGGGCAGTATGCGCACGGCAACGAGCCGAGTCACCACATCATCTACATGTACACGGCACTGGGGCAACCGGCAAAGGCGATGGATAAGGTGCGGAAAGTAGTGGACAGCCTCTACAAGCTCGGGCCCGACGGGCTTTCGGGTAATGACGATTGTGGTCAGATGAGTGCCTGGTTGGTCTGGTCTTCATTGGGCATGTATCCCATGAACCCCGCCTCCGGCGAGTATGTTTTTGGCAACCCGCTCGTCAATGCTGCTACCGTGAAGATGCCCAATGGAAAGATGGTACGCATCCAGGTTACCCGCAACAAGGCGCAAAAAGGGAAGGAGCAAGTTATTGCCCGTTGGAATGGCGCTTTGCTGGGTACCCACATCACGCACCGGCAATTGTTGCAAGGCGGAACCTTATCGTACACCGTTTGGGAATAAAGCCAGAAAAACCATCTTCATAAACTCAATCCCTCGTCCTTCCTTTATGGTCACGATAGACGCAGTACGCGTTCATTCCTTAGGTTTTCCAGAACCAGCCCCGCTTCACAAAGAAAACCGTGATCAGCGACACGATGCCGGTGAAGAGCACCCCGCGCAAAAAGCCGATCCAGGCATTGCCGTTCATCGCATCAAAGTAAGGGGCCAGGCCAGTTAGTTTCATTAGCGGTAGGAGCAACAAGTTGCCGGCGACGTAGGCCACCATGGGATTGCGTCCATTCAAGGCCAGGTAGTGGCGAATCTTTCCGCCGACGCCACGCAGCCCGGCCAGCCCGATCAGCATAAAAAACGCCAGGCCGGAGGTGATGAAATAATAGCTGAAGGTGGATGGGTCTTTCTTCACGCCACCTTCGAAAGATTCGAAAGCCAGCCCGAGGAGAAGCAAATAAGCGCCAGCTTCATAACATCGTTTCAATAACTGGTCGGTACGTAACAGGCTCCTGGCACCAGACCGGATGATCAGCAGAATCGTTGACGTTGCTACGAGGTTTACCAACAAGTGCCGGCCAAATAGGAAGATGACATTGATTGCGATCAGCCCGATGACCAGTACCGTCAACCATACCGGCTGTTCCTTCCCGATAGCCTGCGGATGCATCCCTCTTTGTGTTTGATCTCCCTCCACCTGCGCGCTTGTCCAATCTTTCAGAGGGCTTGCATCGTTCTCCTCCTTTACCTCTTGAAAACTCCTTGCCAGCCATTCGCCCGCAAAACTTCCCGGGATGATGAGGAACAGGTATTTGAGGTAGTAGAACCAATAGAGCCAGTGCTGGTCGGGCCAGATATACACCCAGCCCTGCCAGCCCTTCCCATCTTTGCCGCTGAGCAGGATGGCCATGAGAAAGGGGAGAAGACCCAGCCGGATAAGCGGCTGCCTGCGCGTGGCCCACCAGGTGATCGTGCCGAAAAAGGCCATATTGGCCAATACAAGAAGGATGATATCGCTTCGCTCTTTTTGGAATCCCTTTCCGCCAAATGACAGCAGGGCCAACAAAACAACTGCGGTAAGAAATGCGGCGATGCGAAAAGATTTGAAGAGCAGCTGATGCTTCGCACCCCGGTATTCGTACAATTGAAAGAAGAGGAGCACAAAGCCGAGGATCGACAGGAGTTGTTCGTTCGTTCCGGGTCGCTCCGCGATCACCCAGGCCCGCATATGAAAACTGAACAAGGCGAAGAACACAAGGAGCAGGAAGCGGCGTAGGGCGATGATCAGCACTTCTTTCCAGCCGCCGCCCGAACCTTCCAGCTTGCGTAAGGAAAGCGGGATGGCCGCGCCCATGCTGAAAAGAAAGAATGGGAATACCAGGTCCACCCAGCTGATGCCGGGAAGCTCCGGGTTGAACCGATGCGCAGGTGGCGGCACCTGCGCATGGTACATCCATGCCGGCAGTACGCCGCCGAAGGCGATGCTTCCGGAAAGCACCATCGCCAGGATGGCCAGCCCGCGAAGGGCGTCAAGACTTTCGTTGCGTGAAGGGGCAAGACAAGCCGCGGGCACAGTACTGGTGACCTCTTTTATTGAGTGATTCTTTTCTTCGACCCGCATACAAAGTGGTTAATAAGAAAAGGTGCCGTTTACACGACACCTTTTGTGAACAAAGTTGAAGCTTACCAGCCGGGGTTCTGCGTCAGCGTCGGCACCTTATCGCGCTCACCTTGTGGTACCGGCAACAGGTTGTGCTTATTGGGAATGAACACCCTTTGCTCCCGCTTGAGGCGAAGCGCATCCCCGTTCGGCCAGGAGACCGGTACCCGGTAAACAGGATCGAAGACGGGCGCCGGAGCCGGCGTGATAAATTCCAGGCCGGTTGCTGTCAGACGCATCGGCGAATTCGCTTCTCCGTATAATTGCACAGGCATGACGCGCGCGGCGTAGGCACCATTTTCCCAACGCATCAGATCGGGGAAGTGCAGGCCTTCGTTGGCCAGCTCTACCATTTTCTCGCGACGCACGAGTGCCTTCAGCTGAACCGGGTCGCCCAGTACTGTCGCCGAAACATTGGGCATGCCCACACGGGCACGTACGCGGTTAACAGCTGCTGATACCGTGGCCGCTGGAGCACCCCTTTCCAGGTTGGCCTCGGCGTTGATCAGCAGGATCTCGGCAAAACGCATGTAGATCCAGCCTACTTTGTAAAAATTACCGGCCGTACCGTTAATATCGCGGTCCTGGCTGTATTTGCGCCACAGGTTACCCAGGCCATTCAGGCGCGGACCAAAGATGTTGGCGCTATCCTGGTTCGCTATCGTCGAGGGGAACGTGATGGCTTGTGTGGTTGGGTTGAACAGGGCTACGGTACTGTTAAAGAAGTTGAACACAATGCTGTTGAAGCCTTGCACCACCACCGTGTCGCCCGGCACGATCACCGTCTGCTTCATGCGCGGGTCGCGGTTCTTGTTGGGCTGAGCCGGGTTGTACAACGGCGATTCTGCGATATTGCGGCCGTCGGTACACTCGAACAGGTCAACGAGGAACTGCGAAGGAAAATGGCTCGACTGGCCGCCATTGTTCCGCGAACCCTGTACCAGCTGAATGTAGGAGAACGATCCGGCATCCGCGTCGCCATAGGGATACCAGAACATGATTTCGTTCCCTGCATTGGTTTTCTGACCGGCCAGGCGGAAGAGGTTCTGATAATTCGGATTGAGGTTGTAAGGCCCGTTGTTGATGATGTTGTCGGTAAGCGTAGCCGCCTTGTTGTAATCCTTGTCCAGCATGGCCAGTCGGGCCGCCACGCCAAGTGCCACACCCCGGCTCACGCGGCCGGCTTGTGCAGGCAGCCAGTCCAGGTCATTGGCTACCGCTTCCAGTTCCGGAATGAGCGTGGCGATGATCGTCGACTTGCTGGTGCGGGTATAGCTGAACAGCTCTTCCTGCGAGGCTGGTGGACGGGTAAAGAAAGGCACGTCGCCATAGAAGGAGATCAGGTGCCA
>CBHWDR010000365.1:0-4305 GCA_966112575.1 uncultured Chitinophagales bacterium | reverse complement strand
ATCCAGATCATCGTGGCCACGCCCGGCCGCCTGATCGACCTGATCGAACGCAAGGCCGTTGGTCTTGACAAGATCTCCTACGTGGTGCTGGATGAGGCCGACGAGATGCTCAACATGGGCTTCCAGGACGATATCGAGTTCATTCTCCAGAATACCCCCAACCGGGAAGCCACCTGGCTGTTCTCGGCCACCATGCCCCCGGAGATCCGCAATGTGAGCAAGAAGTACATGGAGGATCCCTTCGAGATCACGGTTGGTAAAAAGAACACCGCCAACAAGAATATCGACCACCAGTATTTCGTAACCACGGCCCAGCACCGTTATGAAGCGCTCAAGCGCCTCATCGACTTCAACCCGGGCATGTACGGCATCATCTTCACCCGCACCAAGGCCGACGCCCAGGAGATCGCGGAGAAGCTGACGCGGGAAGGGTACGACATCGACGCCCTGCACGGCGACCTCACCCAGGCGCAACGCAACAAGGTGATGGACGAGTTCCGCGAGAAGACCTTGCAGCTGCTGATCGCGACAGATGTGGCCGCGCGCGGCATCGACGTACAGGGTATTACGCATGTGATCAACTACGAGCTTCCCGATGACGTGGAAGTCTATACGCACCGCTCGGGTCGTACCGGCCGCGCCGGCAGAACGGGCGTGTGTATGTCGATCGTGCATATGCGCGAAGTGTTCCGCATCCGCCAGATCGAGCGCCTGGTGCAGGTTCCTTTCCACAAGCTGGAGATCCCTTCGGGAAAAGACGTTTGCCGCAAGCAGTTTTACTATTTCATGGACAAGCTGCTGTCGACCGATATTTCTCATGGCAACTACGAGGCCTACCTGCCCATGCTGCAGGAAAAATTCAATGATGTAAGCAAGGATGAAGTGCTCCAGCGCGTGGCTGCACTCGAATTCGACCGCTTCCTTCGGTACTACGAGAATGCCGAAGACCTGAACACCCGCGAGCGCGACCGCCGCGACGAGCGCCGTCCGGCCGAAGGGCGCAGCGATAAGGGTGCGGAGCGCCGCGATACCCGTGGCCGCAGCTTTAGCGGTGGTGGCAATTTTACCAAGCTCTTCGTGAACCTGGGAACCAAGGACGGATTCTATAAGGCTTCCTTCCTCCAGTTCATCCTGGATATGGCCGAGCTGCCCAAGGACGTGCTGGGACGCATCGATATGAAGGAGATGAACAGCTGGGTGGAAGTGGACAAAGGTTCCGCCGACCGGATGATGCGCGCGATCGATGGCAAGAAGTACAAGGGAAGAAGGATCCGGATGAACGAAGCGGACTCGGTACGGAAGTAGGCAATAGGCAGTAGGCAATTGGCAGTGGAAGATCGTGTTGGCGGCCGGGATGCTGAAAATCTGCGAAATCAATTTTAAATCTGCGTCATCAGCGCTTATATTTGTACGGATGTTATTCACCAACGCATATTGGCCCGTGTATTTTTATTACCACGAACGTGGCCGGGAGTGCTTTGGTTGAACCGAACTGAATTCTGTCAACAAAACATAGCTAACCCCGGCCTCCAGGCCGGGGATTTTTTTTATGGGTCCATTACCAGCAAAACGATTGGAAGGCGTAGGCGAGTACTACTTCTCCACCAAGCTCCGGGAGATCGCAGCACTGAACCAGCAGGGTGCCGGCGTGATCAATCTCGGCATCGGCAGCCCCGACCTGCCCCCGCACCCGGATGTGATCCGCGTGTTGCAGGAAGAGGCGGCCCGGCCCGGCAATCATGCCTACCAGATCTACCGGGGCGCAGAAGAACTCCGGCGGGCGATCGCCGGCTGGTACCAGCGCTGGTATGGCGTGTCGCTCGATCCCGCTTCGGAGGTGTTGCCGCTCATTGGTTCCAAGGAGGGCATCCTGCATCTCTGCATGACCTACCTGGGGGAAGGCGACAAGGCCCTCGTGCCTGACCCGGGCTACCCCACCTACCGGAGCGCGGTGCAGCTGGCCGGTGCGCAGGCTGTGCCTTACTTCTTACAGGAAAAAGAAGGCTGGCAGCCCGACCTCGAAGCGCTGGAGCAGGAAATGCGCGACCCGGCCACGAAGCTGCTCTTCGTCAATTTTCCGCATATGCCTACCGGGGTGCCTGCCCGGGCTGAGACCCTGGAAGCCCTGGTGTCGCTGGCCCGGAAGCATGAAGTGCTGATCGTGCACGACAATCCCTACAGCTTTATCCTGAACGACCGGCCGCAGAGCCTGTTGGCCGTACCTGGTGCAAAAGAATGCGTGGTGGAACTGAATTCCCTGAGTAAGTCGCATAATCTCGCCGGCTGGCGTGTCGGCATGCTTTGCGGGGCCGCGCACCGCATCGATGAAGTGCTGCGCTTCAAGAGTAATATGGACAGCGGCATGTTCCTTCCTGTACAAAGAGCTGCAGCCCGTGCGCTGGAACTGGGGCCGGAGTGGTTCGCATCGCTCAACCAGACCTACGCGGCGCGGAGAAGCAAGGCAGAAGCGGTGCTGAACGCCCTCAACTGCACGGTTGGCGAAGCGCAGAACGGGCTGTTCCTCTGGGCGAAAGTGCCTGCAGGTTTCACCGACGGATACGCGCTCACCGATGCCGTGCTGCAGCAAGCCCGGGTGTTCATCACACCGGGCGGGATCTTCGGAGCGGGTGGCCGGCATTTCATCCGGATCAGCCTGTGCGCGCCGGAAGCGGTGTTTGAAGAAGCATGGACACGAATAAAAAACAGCGCATTATGAAGGTAGCGATCGTTGGTACGGGACTGATCGGCGGCTCGATGGCCATTGCCCTGCGCGAAAAGGGGCTTGCCAGCCGGATCGTGGGCGTGGAAGCCCACGAAGTCCATGCGTCCCGTGCCCTGGAGCGGGGACTGGTGGATGCCGTGCAGCCGTTGGCCGATGCTGTTGCGGGTGCGCAACTCGTGATCCTGGCCGTGCCGGTGGCTGAAGTAACGCGGATCCTGCCCGGCGTGCTGGACCTTGTGGACCGGCAGGTGGTGATGGACGTGGGTTCAACCAAGTCGGGCATTCTCGATGCGGCGGAAGGCCATGCGCAACGGGGGCGGTTCGTGGCCTCGCATCCCATGTGGGGCACGGAATACAGTGGGCCGGATGCGGCCGTTGCCGGCGCGTTCGCGGGGAAGGCTTCCGTGATCTGCAACCGGGAAGCGACCGATGCCGATGCGATCGCCCTCGTAGAAGAGCTTTACCGGCAACTGGGGATGCACCTGGTTTACATGGATGCGGCGGCGCACGATATCCACGTGGCTTATGTGAGCCATATCGCGCACATCACCTCCTTCGCCCTGGCGAATACGGTGCTGGAAAAAGAGCGCGAGGAAGATGCGATCTTCGAGCTGGCCAGCGGCGGCTTTGAAAGCACCGTGCGCCTCGCGAAAAGCAATCCTGCTACCTGGGCCTCGATCTTCCTGCAGAACCGCGACAATGTGCTGGATGTACTCAACGAGCATATCAGCCAGCTCCGGAAATTCAAGGCCTGCCTGGAAAAAGAGAATGAAGACTACCTCCTCGAGCTGATGAACAACGCAAACAAGATCAAACGAATCATAAAATAATTCCTATGAGTCAGACAACAACTACCGAAACGGTGTCCACGAACCTGGGTGCGATCTGGAAAAAACGACCCCTGATCATTTCCGGTCCCTGCAGTGCGGAGACGGAAGAGCAGGTGCTGGAAACGGCGCAGCGCCTTGCGGCCACCGGTCGCGTCGACATCCTGCGTGCGGGCATCTGGAAGCCGCGTACGCGACCCGGGTCCTTCGAGGGCATCGGCACCAAGGGGCTGCCCTGGCTGCAGCAGGCAAGGAAGCTCACCGGGATGCCAACGGCGGTAGAGGTGGCTACAGGAAAGCAGGTGGAAGATGCCTTGCATTTCGACGTGGACGTGCTCTGGATCGGCGCGCGCACCACGGTCAATCCGTTCAGCGTGCAGGAAGTTGCCGATGCCCTGCGCGGAGTGAACAAGCCCGTGCTGATCAAGAACCCGATCAACCCTGACCTGGAGCTCTGGACCGGGGCGGTGGAGCGGGTGGCGAAAGCCGGCGTGCAGGAGATCGGCCTGATCCACCGGGGCTTTTCCTCTTATGGCAATACCGAATACCGCAATGCGCCCATGTGGCACCTGGCGATCGAGATGAAACGCCGGAATCCGGAACTGCCCATGATCAACGATCCTTCGCATATCTGCGGAAGACGTGATATCCTCCTGGCCGTTTCGCAGAAGGCGATCGACCTGGACTACGACGGGCTGATGATCGAAAGCCATATCGATCCCGACAAAGCCTGGAGCGATGCGAAACAGCAGGTGA
>CBHWDR010000364.1:0-4325 GCA_966112575.1 uncultured Chitinophagales bacterium | reverse complement strand
AACCGGCCGGGTTTCGGATGGACAAAAGATCGCGCTATCCGGGGCTGACGTGTATTCCTGCGAATTTGCGCCGGCCTCCCGCCTGCTCTACCTGACCAATCCCAATTCAGACAGCCTTTACCAATTCGAGACCTTTCATGCTTCAGCAGCTGCAACACGGGCTTCCTTACTACGGATCCCTGCCATTCCGCGACTGACAGGCATTCAACTCGGTCCCGACCGACGGATCTACCTGACGAATTCCAGCGGCTTTCTCAGCCATCTACGTCTGCCCGACAACCGAGGAAATGCTGCGGGTTTCGAGTCGGGCCGCATCAGCCTTGAGGGGCGGAACGGCTATATGGGCTTGCCATTTGTCTTAAACGACCCGGACTCGGGCTCCAGTTACTTCAGCTATCAGGTAACCGATAGTTGCCGGGCAATGGTCCGTTTTGAGGGGCATACCGACCTCAGTGGTCCCATTAGCTGGCAATGGGATTTCGGAGACGGCACCTCCTCCACAGAAGCAACGCCCGTTCACCAGTTTCAGCCCGCGAACGGCACCTTCCAGGTACGGCTCATCATCCGTTCCGCTACCTCCTGCGCCTCGATCCAAAGGGCAAGAATGATCGCACCTCGGGGGCTTTCGTTGCGTGCCTTTTTTGAAGCCGACGTGGATTGCTCCTCCAGGGAAGTTCGCTTCCGGAACCGGAGTACTTTCGAGGCTTCGGCTCAATTCAACTGGTCATATGGTGATGGTAATACCTTTAACGCTGTTGACCCTCCGGTTCATATCTATCCGGGTACGGGCCCTTATGCGGCACAGCTGATCCTGATAAATAATGGGCTCTGCGGAAATGATACATTCAGCAGGATGGTCGACCTCCGACCGCCAGTGCTTCAGATGCCGCCCGGGCGTACCATCCTGGAAGGCGAGACGATCAGCCTGGTGCCATCCAGTGATGGCGTCCGGTTCAGCTGGACGCCGGCAGCCAGCCTGTCTCATCCTGCATCACTGCTAACGCGGGCGCGTCCGGATACGACGACGATCTACCAGCTCCGTGCTTTCAATAGCTCCGGATGCCGGACAGAGGGGACGGTAGCGATCAATGTTCAATATTTCTCCGACATATACGTCCCCACCGCTTTCACGCCCAATAATGATGGGTTGAACGACATCTTCCTGCCGGCTGTAGGTCGTCAGTTCACCCTGGATCGTTTTCTTGTATTCGCTCGATGGGGCCAGCCCGTTTTTTCCACGCTTGTTCCCGGGCAGGGCTGGGACGGCCGCCGCAGAGGGAAGGAACAGCCCTCGGGCACTTATGTGTGGCTGATGGACGGTCGCACCCAGGATGGACGTGTCATACGGAGAAAAGGTACAGTGGCGCTCATCCGCTAAAAGAAAAAGGCCCCGCCTGGGACCTTTTCTACAACCATTCGAAATCGAATCTATTTTTCGGAAGCCAGTCCGGCCACCAGGTATTCCTTGTGCATGCGGGAGATATTCGTGATCGAGATCTCCTTGGGGCAAACCGCTTCGCAGGCGCCGGTAAAGGTGCAGGAGCCGAAGCCTTCCTTGTCCATCTGGGCCACCATGCTCAGCGCGCGGTTCTTTCGTTCCGGGCTTCCCTGGGGCAGCAGCGCCAGGTGGGCCACTTTAGCGGCGGTATAAAGCGAAGCAGAAGCATTTTTACAGGCCGCAACGCAGGCGCCGCAACCAATACAGCTGGCCGCAGCAAAAGCCGCATCCGAGTTGTTCTTTTCGATCGGCATGGCATTGCCGTCCACCGCATTACCGGTGTTCACGGAGATAAAGCCGCCGGCCTGGATGATGCGGTCGAAAGCCGAGCGATCGGTCACCAGGTCCTTGATGATCGGGAAACCCTGAGCGCGCCAGGGCTCCACAACGATGGTATCGCCATCCTTGAAAGCCCGCATATGCAGCTGGCAGGTGGTGGTCGCATGCCAGGGGCCGTGCGGACGGCCATTGATGTGCATGGAGCACATGCCGCAGATACCTTCGCGACAATCGTGGTCGAAGGCGATGGGGTCCTTTCCTTCGTTGATCAGGCGCTCGTTGAGCACGTCGAACATTTCCAGGAACGACATCTCCGAAGAGATATCCTTTACCTCGTAGCTCTCAAAACGTCCTTCGCTTTTCCGGTTATCCTGCCGCCATACTTTGAGCGTCAGGTTCATGTTGTAATGTTCCATGAAATTTTATTTGGGCGCCGGCGAAACTACCGGCAACGATTCATTAATGGGCTGACTTTCGTCAGCAAAGAACTCGGTTGCTTCAATTACTTGTAGCTGCGCTGGCTGGGTTTCACCACATCGTAATTCAGCACTTCCTTATGCAGCTGCCAGTCGCTTTCGCCGCGCAGTTCCCAGGCCGCTACATACATGAACTCATCATCGCGGCGGAGGGCTTCGCCGTCTTCGGTCTGGTACTCCTCGCGGAAGTGGCCACCGCAAGACTCGGCGCGGTTCAGGGCATCGAGGCACATCAGCTCACCCAGCTCGATGAAATCGGCAACGCGGCCGGCCTTATCCAGTTCGGGGTTGAAGTCTTCGATCTTGCCAGGGATGCGCACATCGCTCCAGAAATCCTTCTTCAGCTGGCGGATCTCTTCGATCGCCTGGCGCAGTCCCTGCTCGTTACGGGCCATGCCGCATTTGTCCCACATGATCTTGCCCAGCCGCTTGTGCATGCTTTCCACAGTCTGCTTGCCCTTGATGCTCATCAGCTTTACCAGGCGCTGGCGCACTTCGCGCTCGGCTTCTTCGAAAGCCGGATGCGTCGTAGCGATGGCATTCACGCGGATCTCGTCGGCCAGGTAGTTGCCAATGGTATAGGGGATCACGAAATAACCGTCAGCCAGGCCCTGCATCAGTGCGGAGGCGCCGAGGCGGTTGGCCCCGTGGTCGGAGAAGTTGGCCTCACCCAGTGCATACAGACCGGGGATGGTGGTCATCAGTTCGTAATCCACCCAGAGGCCACCCATGGTGTAGTGCACCGCGGGATAGATGCGCATCGGCACTTCGTAGGGGTTCTCACCGGTGATCTTCTCGTACATATCGAAAAGGTTGCCGTATTTCTCTTTCACGACTTCCTTACCGAGGGTAATGAAGGTGGCCAGGTCGGCATTGTCCATGCCGCGCTTGGATGCTTCCACGCGTCCGTAGCGCTCGATCGCCGAGGCATAGTCGAGGTAAACGGCCTGGCGGGAGGTACCCACACCGTAGCCGGCATCGCAACGCTCCTTGGCGGCACGGGAAGCCACGTCGCGGGGAACGAGGTTACCGAAGGCCGGGTAGCGGCGCTCCAGGTAGTAGTCGCGCTCTTCTTCTGCGATCTCGCTGGGACGGCGGGTATCGTTCTGTTTCTTCGGTACCCAGATCCGGCCATCGTTGCGCAGCGACTCCGACATCAGCGTCAGCTTCGACTGGTGCTCGCCCGTTACGGGGATACAGGTCGGGTGGATCTGCGTGAAGCAGGGGTTGCCGAAGTAAGCGCCTTTTTTATGGGCTTTCCACGCAGCGGTCACATTGGAACCCATTGCGTTGGTAGAGAGGTAGAATACGTTGCCATAGCCTCCGCTGCAAAGCAGCACGGCATGGCCGAAATGGCGCTCAAGCTCGCCGGTGACCAGGTTGCGGGCGATGATGCCCCGGGCCTTGCCTTCGATGGTCACCACTTCCAGCATCTCGTGGCGGCTGTACATCTTCACATTGCCGAGGGCCACCTGGCGTTCGAGGGCCTGGTAGGCGCCGATGAGCAGCTGCTGGCCGGTTTGGCCGGCGGCATAGAAAGTGCGCTGCACCTGTGTACCACCGAAGGAGCGGTTCGACAGCAGGCCGCCATATTCACGGGCGAAGGGAACCCCCTGCGCCACGCACTGGTCGATGATGTTGGCGCTCACCTCTGCCAGGCGATGCACGTTGGCTTCGCGGGCGCGGTAGTCGCCACCCTTGATGGTATCGTAGAAAAGACGGAAGACCGAGTCGCCGTCGTTCTGATAGTTCTTTGCAGCGTTGATCCCGCCCTGGGCCGCGATCGAATGCGCGCGGCGGGGCGAATCCTGGAAACAGAATGCTTTTACCTTGTAGCCCAGTTCACCCAGGGAGGCGGCAGCGGATGCGCCGGCCAGCCCGGTACCGATCACGATAACCTCGATCTTCCGCTTGTTGGCGGGGTTGACGAGTTTCACATGGCCTTTGTAATCTTCCCATTTCTTCTCGAGGGAACCTGCGGGAATTTTTGCGTCGAGCATGATCTGAAAACGTTTAAAGATTTGGAATTAGAGATCGGCTTCGTTGATCATTATGGTGCAACCCACTGCAGG
>CBHWDR010000363.1:0-4329 GCA_966112575.1 uncultured Chitinophagales bacterium | reverse complement strand
GGGACCGACCATCTTCCCAGGTGGCGGCGGTTTCGGAGGCGGCGGCTTCGGCGGCGGAGGTGGCTTTGGTGGAGGCGGCGGTGGATTCGGCGGCTTCGGAGGCGGTGGCTTTGGTGGCGGCGGCGCCGGCGGCAAATGGTAGGTCGTGCTGCGCGCTTGAATAAAGAATAAAGCTTGTCCGACGTAGCCTTGGCGAAGTCGGAAACAAGGAATAAAGAATGTAGAGGTGGATCCCCGTGGCAACGGGGATTCTTCTTTTACTGTTCCATCTGACCTCGAACGCTTATTTTGCAAGCCTATTCAACCCCTTCCCGCTTTGGGCTTGGAATCTCCATTGCCTATTGCCCATTCACTATTGCCCATGACCTCTTATACCATAGACGTGACGCGCATTGAAGAGCTGCAGACCATTAAGGACCTCGGCACCCTCGAGAACATCTTCACCCGTGCCAAGAGCACCATCGTCAACGGCGAAAGCGTGCTCCTCGTGCGCTCCAAGAATGGTAAGAATTCCGAGAAGTTCGATGAAATGACTACGCTCGAAGAGTTGGAAGCCTACCGCACGTCGGTGTTCAAATACTTATAGGGCAATTGGCAATGGGCAGTGGGCAATAGGTAGTAGGCAATAGTGAATGCCGAGCGTTAAGGAATCATCCGTGCCATCCTCCCATCCTACGCCAGCGCAACAGCAGCCACCCAATTCACATCCGTGATAAAAGAAAAGGTGGAGCGTCAGCTCCACCTCTGCGAAATCCATAAAATCTGCGAAATCAGATTAAGTTCACGCTTCTCTCCACGAAAGCCGTCAGGTCCTTCCCCTTCAGTAATCCCTGTGCCAGCAAGGCCAGGTCCACGGCCTGTTTGGCGAGGGCCGTCTGCTGCTCGCCTTCCGCCTGGAGGATGCGGTTGATCAGCTTGTGGTTGCCATTCACCGAAACCTTGTAGGAATCGGGGAGCGAACCATAGAAGCTCATACCACCACCACCCATGCGGGCCATATCCTTCATCCGGCGCATCCACTCTTCCATCGTGATCGTCACCGGCAGCTCTTCGGCGGGCAGGCTCTCGATCTCGATCTTCATGGACGGGTTGTTCGTCGCCTTCTCGAAGATTTCTTTCACCAGGGTCTTCTCCTCCTCGGTCAGCGGGTGCGTGCTCGTCTCTTCCTTCGCGATCAGCTTCTCCATCACATCGGCATCCACCCGCTTGAAAGAGATCTTCTCGCCCTTCATCTCCAGGTGCTGCATGAAATGATTATCGATCGGCGAATCCATCACCAGCACATCGTAGTTCCGCTTCGAAGCCGACTGCACATAGGCGTCCTGCCGCTCGGGGTCGATCGTATAGAGGTAAACGGTATTGCCGCTCTTGTCGGTCTGGAAATCCTTCACCTTGGCCTGGTATTCCTCCGGTGTATAATGCTCCTTCGCCGTATTGGTCAGCAGCACGAAATCCTTGGCTTTTTCGAAGAACTTCTCTTCGCTCACCGCGCCATACTTCACGAAAAGGCCGATATCCGACCACTTCTCCTCGTAAGCCTTCCGGTCCTTGCGGAACAGCTCATTCAGCTTGTCGGCCACCTTGCGGGTGATATAGGAATTGATCTTCTTCACATTCGAGTCGGCCTGCAGGAAGGAGCGGCTCACATTCAGCGGAATATCGGGCGAATCGATCACGCCGTGCAGGAGCATCAGGAACTCCGGAACGATATCCTTCACTTCGTCAGTGATGAAGACCTGGCGGCTGAACAGCTTGATCTTGTTGCGCTGCACCTCGAAATCGTTCTTCAGCTTGGGGAAGTAAAGCACACCCGTCAGGTTGAAGGGATAGTCCACGTTGAGGTGGATCCAGAACAGCGGGTCTTCCGCCATCGGGTAGAGCTCGTGGTAAAAGTTCAGGTAGTCCTCGTCCTTCAGCTCGGAAGGCTGCTTGGTCCAGATCGGACTGGTATTGTTGATGATATTGGGGATCTCGACGCTCTTGTACTTCGCTTCTCCCTTCTCGTCCACGCCGTCTTCTTCGGTAGAGGTGCGTGTGCCGAACTGGATGGGCACGGGGAGGAACTTCGCGTATTTATTGAGGATCTCCTCCAGGCGCTGTTTCTCGAGGAACTCTTCGCTTTCGCCATTGATGTAGAGAATGATATCGGTTCCGCGCTCGGTGCGGGCCCCTTCAGTGATCTCGAACTCGGTAGAGCCGTCGCAGATCCAGCGGGCCGGCTCGGCGCCTTCCTGGTAGCTCAGGGTCTGGATCTCCACCTTGTCGGCCACCATAAAGGCCGAGTAGAAGCCAAGGCCAAAGCGGCCGATGATCTCGTTGGCATCCTTTGCTTCCTTGAACTTCTCCATGAACTCCGTGGCGCCCGAGAAGGCGATCTGGTTGATGTACTTCTTGATCTCTTCAGCGGTCATGCCAATGCCCCGGTCGGAGATGGTGATCGTCTTTGCGTCTTCGTCCACCGATACCTGCACCGTCAGGTCGCCCAGTTCGCCGGCGTATTGGCCCAGGGAGGCCAGCCGCTTTACCTTCTGCGTGGCGTCTACCGCATTGCTCACCAGCTCGCGCAGGAAGATCTCGTTGTCGGAATAGAGGAATTTCTTGATGATCGGAAAGATGTTCTCCGTGTGTATGGAGATGCTGCCTTTTTCCTGTACCATAGTATGCTTTATTGTTTCGTTTAGTGGTTGCCCGGGCCTGTTAATCAACCCTTGTTCCAAAGCGCCCCGGCTTGCCAGATTGGCAGCGGCAAAAGAACGGCTTTTTTCTCCGGCAGGAAAAAACGGCTGAAGAGCCGATTTCCACTGTTCGTTTGGCAATTCTGCCGGTTGGTGTACTTCCTCCTTTTCCCGCCGGGCAAAGGGATGCATCTTTACTTGGTCAAACAGCAATGACTTAATTCTTTACTCCTCATAAGCAGTTAGTTTTGGTTACGGCGGCAATTTCCATTGCCGCCTTCTTTTTGTTCGGGGCCGATCCACCTCCGCTGGCATGGAATTTTCACTGCTTGCCGTCTTAACTCAAGGGTATGGAGGAAACAAAACCAACGATTCTGGAAGGACAAAGCGATCTCGAGAAAGGAGCCTACCTCGGCGCGATCGCCTCGATCGCAACGGCCGACCGCGAAGCAACGGAAGAGGAGCTGGCCTACCTGAGCGAGCTCTGTGATGCGGCTTCCCTGTCGGAACAGCAAAAGGAAATGGTCCTGCGGGCCGCCACCGAACTTACCGGCGAAGAGCTCGACAAATGCCTCGATGTGCTCAAGACAAGCGACCTGAAACACGCGCTGATCACCGACCTGATCGCATTCGCCCGGTCCGACAATGACTACAACGAAGCCGAGGAGCAGCATGTGCACCGCATCGCCCAGTACCTGGGCGTGGGTGAGAAGCAGTTCTCCCTGCTGGATAAGTTTGCCACGGAGGCCGAAACCGCTTCACCCGAAGAAGTGGCCAGCCCCAGTTTCCTTGCCAATACCGGGATGCAGGATAAAATGCAATCCGCGGGCATCAACACCGGCAGCCTGTTCAAGGGACTCCTGGGCATTGCCGGCCCGATGATCCTTGCCGGTATGCTGAGCCGCGGTATGCGCGGCCGTGGAGGCGGACTGATGGGCGGACTGGGCGGCTTGCTTGGTGGTGGAATGATGGGGGGCGGCGGTATGCTCGGCGGTGGCGGCATGGGAATGGGCGGCGGCCTCGGCTCCCTCATCGGCATGCTCAGTGGCGGTCGCGGCATGCGTTCCGGCGGCGGCCTGCTCGGCCGGATCCTCGGTGGAAGAAGATTCTGATCATCTAATAAAGCAAAACCAACATGAAAAAGATTATGCTCGGCAGCCTGTTCTTCTGCCTGCTTGCAGGAGGAAGTCTCACATCCTGCAAGAACAAGAACAAGGAAAGCACGACAACAACTACCACAACGGTTGATTCCAGCCAGGCACGTCAGCTCCCGGTGGAGATCTCCTCCGATGATGCGCTCCGCAAAGGCGTCAACGATGCGGTGAAAGACTATCCCGGTGTAAACGCAAACGTCAACAACGGCGTCGTTACCCTGACGGGAACCATCGAGCGCGGCCGGCTTACGAAACTGATGCAGTCCATCCAGGCGCTCAACCCGCAGCGCGTGGAACAACAAATGACCGTTAAATAATTCCTTATGGCAGTACGTGAAAAATATGCGGAGCTCATCCGCGCTGCGGAAGGCGCCAACATCGCCAACCTGCAGATCCAGGAACAGAACAATGTGCTTTACATCAAAGGCGATGCGCCTTCGGGGCAGGTGAAAGACCAGCTCTGGTCGATCTACAACCGCCTCGATCCCGATTACCGCTCG
>CBHWDR010000362.1:0-4337 GCA_966112575.1 uncultured Chitinophagales bacterium | reverse complement strand
GCGTGCTCATCAGTTACCGCGTATTTCCCCTCCGGCTGAACGCATCATTGCAACGGCTGAGTTACGACAGTGTGGTCAACAATGTCTACCTCGCACCCTATGTTTTCAATCCGAACGCCGATGCGGAAACACGGGGACTCTTCGACTTCGGCAACCTGCAATACAACGGCAGCTTCGGCCGGGAGCTATCCTTCGGCAACAGCCAGGATGCGGTGGTGAACTCGAACTTCCAATTGCAGCTGAATGGCTACCTGCGCGACAGCATCGAGATCTCGGCAGCGCTTACCGATAACAATATTCCCATCCAGCCGGATGGCACGACCCAGCAGTTGAATGAGTTCGACCAGGTCTTTCTTCAGTTCCGGAAAAAGGACTGGCAGCTGAACCTGGGCGATATCGACATCCGTCAGAACAATCTTTATTTCCTCAACTTCTACAAGCGGCTGCAGGGCATATCTTTCCAGACGAAGAACCGCCTCTCGGACAAATCGAGTTCGGCCACGCTCGTCAGCGGTTCCATTGCCAAGGGCAAGTTTACCCGCAACGTGTTTCCCGCACCGGGCCAGAGCCAGCTCCAGGAAGGCAACCAGGGCCCGTACCGGCTTACCGGCGCGAACAATGAATTCTTCTTTATCGTGCTGGCCAACACGGAACGCGTTTTCCTCGACGGGCAATTACTGCAGCGGGGAGAGGACCAGGATTATATCATCAACTACAACACCGCGGAGGTGACCTTCATGCCGCGCCGCATGATCACCAAGGATTCCCGGATCCAGATCGAGTTCGAGTACGCCGATCGCAATTTTCTGAATGCGAACCTCTACCTCAACCAGGAGTTCCAGCTAAACAACAAGCTGAAACTTACCCTTGGCGCGTTCAATAACTCGGATGCGAAAAACTCGCCCATCAACCAGACCCTGGATACGCGGCAGAAGCAGTTTCTCTTCGACCTCGGCGACAGCGTGAACAAGGCTTTTTATCCGACGGTCAACCTGGACAGTTTTTCCCGCGACAAGATCCTGTATGAGAAAGTGTATTACAGCCCGGGCGGACAGCTGGATTCATTTTATCGTTACGCTACCGACTCGTTGACCGCACACTACGCGCTTTCCTTCACTGATGTCGGGATCGGCAGGGGCAATTACCAGCCGGACTTCAATGTCTTTGCCAATGGCAAGGTGTATAAATTCATCGAGCCGGTCAACGGGGTGCGACAGGGCCAGTATGAACCCGTGCTGCTGCTGGTTTCCCCACGCAAGCAGCAATTGATATCCCTGGGTACGGAATACAAGATCGATAAAGGGAATACGCTGCGGACGGAATTTGCCCTCAGCAATTACGACGTCAATACCTACTCCTCGAAGAATGGAGGTGACGATAAAGGGATCGCTGCCCGGGTGCAATACAACAATGCGCTGGACCTGAATAAAGCAAAAAAACTGGAGCTGGTTTCTTCGGTGGACTATGAATATGTACAGGAGCGCTTCAGGCCACTGGAGCGGCTGCGTTACGTGGAGTTCACCCGCGACTGGGGCCTGCCGCTCGTGCTGACTTCCGCAACGGAGAAGATCATTCGCATGGGCACCGGTATCAAGTCGCCCAAGCAGTCGTTCTCGTACCAGTTCATGAACTACCAGCGCAGCGACGACTACCGCGGCTACCAGCACCTCCTGTTGCAGCAATCCGACCTGGGAGGCTGGCTATTCAACAACCAGGCTTCGATCACGCGTTTTGATGGCTCCTGGGGCAAGGGCTACTACTGGCGCCCAGTGCTCGACCTGAGCAAGCAGCTGAAAAAACTGGCCGGCATGCGCATCGGCGCGCGGTATGCACTCGAAAAGAACGTGGTGCGCGACGCGGTGCAGGACACGCTCCTGGCAACATCTTTTTCCTTCGACACCTACACGGCCTACCTGCGCAGCAACGAGAGCCGTAAGAACCGGTTCGGCATTCAATTTTTTACCCGCGCCGATAAATATCCCTTTGCCAAAGAGCTGGTGCGCGGCGACCGCAGCTACAACACGAATGCGGAATGGCAACTCCTGAAAAACGAGCATCATCAATTCCTCATGAGCGCTACCTACCGGGTACTAAAAGTGTACAACAGCACGGTATCGCAGCAAAAGAACGACCGGACCATCCTCGGCCGCAGTGAGTACCGGGTGGAGGAATTCAAGGGCCTGCTGACGGGCAACCTGCTCTACGAGCTCGGCACCGGTCAGGAACAGCGCCGCGATTTCGCGTATTTTGAAGTGCCTGCCGGACAGGGCGAGTACACCTGGATCGATTATAACAACGATGGCATCCGGCAGCTCAACGAGTTCGAGATCGCCCTCTTCCGCGACCAGGCGAAATACATCCGGATCTTTGTTCCCACCAACCAGTTCGTAAAGGCGAATTACACCACGCTGAACTATTCGGTGATGCTGAATCCCCGCGCCCTGCTCAGCAATGCAAAAGAGCGCACTTTCCGTCGCTTCCTGTCGCGTTTCACCCTGCAGTCCTCGCTGCAGAAGAACAAGAAATCGGTGGCCAAGGGCGACTTTGAATTCAACCCCTTCAAATACGGCCTGCAGGACACGGCCCTGCTCACACTCAACACCTCCCTGATCAATGCGATCTCCTTCAACAAGTTCAGCACCACCTGGGGTCTCGACCTAAGCAATGTGCAGAATACCGGCAAGGCCCTGCTCACCTACGGCTACGAGAGCCGCAAGCTGAACGACTGGCTGGCCAAACTGCGCTGGAACTTTACCTCCTCGCTCGCCATGGATATCAATGCGCGCGCCGGCATCACGGGCCTGTACACGCCTTCTTTTGCCAACCGCAATTATGAGCTGCAGATCCGTTCCCTGGAGCCTAAATTCTCGATCGTACGCGGAACCGTTTTCCGTTTGCAGACCGGTTACAAATGGGAACGCAGGACCAATGCAAAAGAATTAGGCGGAGAGCGCTCGAAGTCGCATGCGATCAGCCTGGAAACCAAGTACAACGTACTGCAGAACTCCTCGATCAGCGGACGCTTTACCTACAACAGCATCAACTACCCGTTCGCGCCGACCACGACCGTGAGCTATATCATTCTCGATGGCCTGATGCCCGGACAGAATTATCTCTGGGCGATCGACTTCACCAAGCGGCTCTTCGGCAATGTGGAGCTGAATTTCCAATACGAGGGGCGGAAGCCAGGTGCTGCGCGCACGGTACATGTGGGGAGGGCCTCCCTGCGCGCCCTGTTCTGACCAGCTGGCATGAATTTGCCTGCTGCTACTGGATGCTGACCCTGTTTCCTGAAGAGCCGAACTACCCGGTAGGCTTTCTTTACGAGCCGGATTTCATTTCGCCCGAAGAGGAGCTGAGCTTATTGGAAGCGGTGCGCCGTGCGGACCTGCATACGTTCGTTTTCCAGGGCTTTGAAGCAAAAAGGAAAGTGGCTTCCTTCGGCTTTGATTACCGGTTTGACAAAGCTGCTTTGGAAAAAGGAAAGGAGATACCTCCGGTGTTCCACCCATTGATCGAGAAAGTGGCGGCCCGGATCAACCGGCAGCCCGGCGAGTTTGCCGAATTGCTCATCACCGAATACCCGCCCGGCTCGATCATCACCTGGCACCGGGATGCACCGCCCTTCGAATTGATTGCCGGCATCTCGCTGCATACCGACTGCCGGTTCCGCCTCCGGCCTTATGCCAAAGAAAAGCAGGGGAAAAAGTCGATCATTGATCTGGATGTGCGGAGACGTTCCCTGTATGTGATGGAAGGTCCAGCGCGTTCCGAATGGCAGCATGCGATCGCGCCGGTGAAAGCCACACGCTATTCGATCACCCTGCGCACCCTGAAGCCAGCCTGAACGCTTACCAGGAAGTGTAAGGCTTCGTGGCCAGGAAGGAATTATAATAGCGGGGCTGTCCCGTTACTTCCTTACCAATCCAGTCCGGGAGCAGGAACTGGTCTTCTTCCGAGTCCAGCTCGATCTCGGCGATGATCAGGCCTTCATTCGCGCCCGAGAAAACATCAACCTCCCAGGTATGTCCTTCAAATGGAATGCGGTAACGGGTCTTGGACACCTCCGTAGTGGTGAAAGATTGAAGCAATTGCTCTGCATCGGTGACCGGTATGGCATATTCAAATTCCGGTCGCGAAATACCCATGGTCTCGCCCTTGATGGTCAGGTAAGCCGTATCGGCGGCGATGCGCACTCGGATCGTTTTTTGCGCATCGCTGTGGAGGTAACCCTGACGGTAGGCTTTGCCTTCCGGTTTCTCCAGGGCTTCCCAGCGTTGCCGGTCGACCAGGAAGTTCCGTTCGATCTCGACACCCATGGATCAGACGTTGAAACG
>CBHWDR010000361.1:0-4343 GCA_966112575.1 uncultured Chitinophagales bacterium | reverse complement strand
TGGGCCAATGACTACTATGGAGAAGACGTACAAAGCCTTCCTGTTCGACCTGAACGGCACGATCATCGATGACATGTCCTATCACATTACCGCCTGGCACCGCATCCTCAATGAGCTGGGCGCCGACATCAGCCTGGAGCGCGCAAAGGAAGAATGCTATGGGAAAAACAATGAGCTGCTCGAACGCATCTTCCCCGGGCGCTTCACCGAAGCCGAGAAGAATGCGATGAGCCTGGAAAAAGAGAAAGCCTACCAGGCTGCCTACCGCCCCCTGCTGCAACCCATCGAAGGCTTCGACCGCTTTATTCAAAAAGCCCATGCCTGCGGCATCCGCTCGGCTATCGGCTCGGCTGCGATCACTTTCAATGTCGATTTTGTGCTGGACGGGCTGAGCTTGCGTCCGTACATCGATGCGGTGGTCAGCGCCGATCACGTAATGGAGAGCAAGCCCCATCCGGAAACCTTCCTCAGCTGTGCAAAGGCATTGAACGCCGAACCCGCCGATTGCCTCGTTTTTGAAGACGCTCCCAAAGGTGTAGAGGCGGCGCTGAATGCCGGCATGGATTGCCTAGTGATCACGACCATGCACCAGGCCGAAGAATTTTCGCATTATCCCAATATCATCGGATTCATCTCCGATTACACCGATTCCCAACTAACCCGCTTGCTATGTCCGCAGGAACAATGAATGAAGCCTATGTCCTCGGTGTTGATTATGGCACCGACTCCGTCCGCACCCTCTTGGTAGACGCCCGCGATGGTCGCGAGGTCGCCGCTTCGGTATTTTATTACCCGCGCTGGAAAGAAGGACGTTACTTCAATGCAGCCGAACAGCGCTTCCGCCAGCATCCGCTCGACTACGTGGAAGGTCTCGAGGCAACGATCAGGGATTGCGTGGAGAAGGCCGGTCCTGAGGTAGGAGCGAAGATCCGCGCCATCTCAGTCGACACCACCGGCTCCACGCCTGTAGCTGTGGATGCGACCGGCACCCCGCTCGCGCTTCGCGCCGAGTTTGCCGAAAACCCGAATGCCATGTTCGTCCTCTGGAAAGACCACACGGCAACGAAGGAAGCCGCCCGCATCAACGAATGGGATGCCAAAGGCGGCTGGGGCTACCTCCGCTTCGTGGGCGGCATCTACTCCTCCGAATGGTTCTGGGCCAAGCTGCTGCACATCCTGCAAGCCGACGAAGCCGTACGCGGACAAACCCGGTCCTGGGTGGAGCACTGCGACTGGATCCCCTTCCTGCTGACCGGAGGAACCGACGTGGGGCAAATGCGCCGCGGTGTATGCGCTGCCGGCCACAAAGCCCTTTGGGCAAAAGAATTCGGCGGACTGCCGAAGAAAGAACACCTCATACAACTCGATCCCGTTCTGGCACAGGTGGCCGACGGCCTCTTCGAGCAAACCTATACCTCCGACCAGGCAGCAGGGTCCATCAGCCAGGAGTGGGCCGATCGGCTGGGCCTGCCGAAAGACGTGGTGATCGGCGTAGGCGCCTTCGATGCGCATATGGGCGCCGTGGGCGGACAGATCGAGCCCTATCACCTCAGCAAGGTCATGGGCACCTCCACCTGCGACATGCTCGTGGCCCCGAATGAAGAAGTGGAAGGCAAGCTGGTTGCCGGCATCTGCGGACAGGTACCCGGTTCCGTGATCCCTTCCATGCTGGGCATGGAAGCCGGGCAAAGCGCCTTCGGCGATGCCTATGCCTGGTTTCGTAACCTCATTGCCTATCCCCTGCAATTCATCCGCGACGAAAAAGAACGCGAACAGGTACGCGAGCAACTCATCCGCCAGCTGACGGAAGAAGCACAGGGCCTGCCCCTGATCGGGGATGATGAACTGGCCGTGGACTGGCTCAACGGTCGGCGTACGCCCGATGCCGATCAGACGGTCAAAGGCTCGATCGCCAACCTGGACCTCGCCTCCGACGCACCGCGGGTGTTCAAGGCGGTTGTGGAAGCCACCTGCTTCGGCGCCAAGCGCATCGTTGACCGCTTCATCGAACAGGGTGTGCCCATCAGGGGCATCATCGGGCTCGGTGGCGTGGCGAAGAAATCACCCTACGTGATGCAGGTGATGGCCGATGTGCTGCAGATGCCCATCCGCATCCACCGCAGCGAACAGACCTGCGCCATGGGTGCTGCCATGTTCGCCGCCACGGCAGCCGGACTTTACCCTGCCGTTGAGTCCGCGATGGAAGCAATGGGACAGGGCTTCGATGCCGAATACGCGCCGCGTACGGCCAACAAAGCCTATTACGAAAAGCGCTATGCGAAGTATGTGGGGCTTGGCGCCTTCACCGAAACGATGAACGAACCGCACCATTTATGAGCAAATATGAACATATTCAGCAGGAGGCCTATGAAGCCAATATGCAACTGCCCAAGCTTGGGCTGGTGCTCTTCACCTTTGGCAATGTCAGCGCTGCCGACCGCAGCCTCGGCGTCTTCGCCATCAAACCCAGTGGCGTGGCTTACGAAGAGCTGCGTCCTTCGGATATGGTGATCGTGGATTTCGAAGGCAGGACGGTGGAAGGGGGGCTGCGCCCTTCCTCCGACACGCGCACCCATGCCGTCCTCTACCAGCACTGGGAAGGGATCGGGGGCGTGGTGCATACGCATTCCACTTATGCCACCGCCTGGGCGCAGGCGCAACGCGACATCCCTATTTTCGGTACCACGCATGCGGATTACAACACGGTGGACATTCCCTGCGCGCCGCCGATGAGTGATGCGATGATCGAGGGTGATTACGAATACCAGACGGGCTTCCAGATCCTCAACTGCTTCGCCGAACGCCAGCTCGACTACCGCGAGGTGGAAATGGTGCTGGTGGGCAACCATGCCCCCTTCACCTGGGGAAAGACCGCCGGCAAGGCCGTGCACAACAGCGCCGTGCTGGAATACATCGCGCAGACGGCCCTGCTCACCGAACAGATCAACCCCACTGCTCCGCGCCTGAAAGACGCGCTCCGGCAAAAACATTATGAGCGCAAACACGGACCCAACTCTTATTACGGACAATAAACCACAACCGATGACACGCTTGCTTCTATTGACCCTAACTTCTGACCTCCACGCCTCCTGCGGCAATCTGCCCGAGCCCGATCGCAGCACGGCAGCACCCGGCAAAGCATTTACCATCACCGAAAAAGCCTTCGGTCAGTTCGAACGACAGCCTGTGACCGAATACACCATCACCAACCCTTCGGGCATGCAGGTGGGTATCCTCAACTACGGGGGCACGGTCACCAAGATCCTGACGCCCGACCGCTCGGGAAAAATGGGCGACGTCGTGCTGGGCTATACAGCCATCGAGGGCTTCACGCAGAAGAACAATCCCTATTTCGGATCACTGGTTGGCCGCTATGCCAACCGCATCGCCAATGCAGGCTTCACACTGAATGGCAAGACCTACCAGCTGGCGAAGAACGACAACGGCAACTCGCTGCACGGCGGCCTGAAAGGATACGACAAAGTGATCTGGAATGCAACGAAGCTTCCGGGCGACAGCACCCTGCAGCTGACCTATCAAAGCAGGGACGGGGAAGAAGGCTACCCTGGCAATGTGAACATCACCGTGAACTATACGCTCACGACCGACAACCAGCTAAAGATCGATTATACGGCAATGACCGACCAGCCCACCGCGGTGAACCTCACCAACCATTGTTATTTCAATCTCTCGGCGGGTCGCGACAGCACCATCCTGGGACACCAGCTCCAGCTGGCAGCAGATTCGTTCACGCCCGTGAATGCCCAACTAATCCCCACGGGAAAGATCGAAACCGTGAAAGGCGGGCCGATGGATTTCACGCAATCGAAGATCATCGGTCGCGACATCGCTTCCGTTGCCGGCGGCTATGACCACAACTGGGTATTGAACCGGAAAGGGGCCGGTCTCGAAAAGATCGCCACACTTTCCGATTCCGCTTCAGGACGAGTCATGGATGTGTACACCACCGAACCGGGCATCCAGTTCTATTCGGGCAACTTCCTCGACGGCACGCTACAGCAGACCAAGGGCGGCGCCCGTTATGGCAAGCACGCCGCCTTATGCCTCGAGACCCAGCACTTCCCCGATTCGCCCAACCAACCACAGTTTCCGAATACGATCCTGAAACCCGGCGAGACCTATCGCCATACCACTGTTTACGCTTTCACAACAAAATAATAGCACTGATGAGCGCCCAAATTCCCGATAGCCTGAAGCATCTTGAAGTCTGGTTCGTAACCGGCAGCCAGCATCTCTATGGAGCAGAAACCCTGAAACAAGTGGCGGCCCATTCGGACGAGATCGCCCAATACCTGCATCAGAGCCCTTCGATCGCAGTTTCC